>NZ_JAVBIN010000031.1:0-1172 GCF_032989665.1 Morganella sp. BCCO 40_0007
AATTAACCCAGAACTTTCGCTACAACACCCGCGCCAACGGTACGGCCGCCTTCACGGATTGCGAAACGCAGACCTTCGTCCATTGCGATTGGGTGGATCAGGGTTACGTGCATCTGGATGTTATCACCAGGCATAACCATTTCCACGCCTTCCGGCAGTTCAATTGCACCAGTTACGTCAGTTGTACGGAAGTAGAACTGAGGACGGTAGCCTTTGAAGAACGGAGTATGACGACCACCTTCATCTTTGCTCAGAATATAAACTTCTGATTCAAATTTGGTGTGTGGTTTGATTGAACCTGGTTTAGCCAGAACCTGACCACGTTCGATTTCTTCACGCTTGGTACCACGCAGCAGAACACCAACGTTCTCACCCGCACGGCCTTCGTCCAGCAGTTTGCGGAACATTTCAACACCGGTACAGGTAGTTTTGATCGTGTCTTTGATACCCACGATTTCAACTTCTTCGCCCACTTTAACGATACCGCGCTCAACACGACCGGTAACAACTGTACCACGGCCGGAGATTGAGAATACGTCTTCGATTGGCAGCAGGAACGGCTTGTCAATTGCACGCTCTGGCTCAGGGATGTAAGAATCCAGGAAACCAGCCAGTTCAACGATTTTCGCTTCCCACTCTGCTTCGCCTTCCAGTGCTTTCAGCGCTGAACCGCGAACGATTGGGGTATCGTCGCCAGGGAAATCGTACTGAGACAGAAGTTCACGAACTTCCATTTCAACCAGTTCCAGCAGCTCTTCATCATCAACCATGTCACATTTGTTCAGGAATACGATGATGTAAGGAACGCCAACCTGACGACCTAACAGGATGTGCTCACGGGTCTGTGGCATAGGGCCATCAGTTGCAGCAACAACCAGGATTGCGCCGTCCATCTGGGCAGCACCGGTGATCATGTTTTTAACGTAGTCGGCGTGCCCCGGGCAGTCAACGTGCGCATAGTGGCGGCTTGGGGTATCGTACTCTACGTGAGAAGTAGAGATGGTGATACCACGCGCTTTTTCTTCTGGTGCGTTATCGATCTGATCGAATGCACGTGCGCTGCCACCGTAGGTTTTTGCCAGAACGGTAGTGATTGCAGCAGTCAGGGTAGTTTTACCGTGGTCAACGTGGCCGATAGTACCAACGTTAACGTGCGGTTTCGTACGTTCAAA
>NZ_JAVBIN010000032.1:0-1069 GCF_032989665.1 Morganella sp. BCCO 40_0007
CAGGAGCAGACACACCATGACAGAACGGATTCTGTTATCTGACCGGGAGGCCGTATGCGCCGTTTATCCTTAAAAAACCTGCTGGAAAAGCTCGACCTCAGCCTGCACAGACGCATTCCGGTTATTCACCAGACCGAGTCATCCGAGTGCGGCCTCGCCAGCCTTGCGATGATCTCCGCGCATTACGGTAAAAGTATTGATCTGATTTCCCTGCGTCAGAAGTTCAATCTTTCGGCCCGCGGCGCGACACTGACCGGTCTGACCGGCATGGCGTCAGAGCTGGGGATGACCACCCGCGCCCTGTCGCTGGATATGGATGATCTGCCGAATCTGCGGCTTCCCTGTATTTTACACTGGGATTTCAATCACTTCCTGGTACTGGTCAAAATCAGCGGTAATAAATTTATTCTGCACGACCCGGCGTACGGCCGCCGGGTAGCCGGCATTGAGGAAATGTCGCGCAATTTCACCGGCGTGGCACTGGAAGCCTGGCCCGGCAGCACCTTCACCAAACAGGAGGTGGTGAAAAAACTCAGCCTGCGCAAGCTTATCGGTAATATTCACGGGCTGAAACAAGCCCTGCTGAAAATCTTCGCGTTTTCCGTGGTGATTGAGGCCATCGGGCTGATTATGCCGGTCGGTACCCAGCTGGTGATGGACCACGCGATCCCCGCCGGGGATCAGGGGCTGTTGTCCCTGATTTGTATCGGGCTGCTGTTCTTTATTCTGCTGAAAGCCGCCGTCAGTATGTGCCGCGCCTGGGCAAGCCTGGTGATGGAAACGCTGATCAACGTCCAGTGGCAGTCCGGATTGTTCACGCACCTGCTGCGTCTGCCGCTCAGTTACTTTGAGCGGCGTAAACTCGGGGACATTCAGTCCCGTTTCAGCTCGCTCGATATCCTGCGTACCACCTTTACCACCAGCGTGGTCGGGGCGATCATGGACGGTATCATGCTGATCGGCGTGTTTATCATGATGATCCTTTACGGCGGCAGTCTCACCTGGATTGTGCTGGCCTTTACCGCGGTGTATATCGGCCTGCGGCTGGCAACGTACGGCTATTACCGCC
>NZ_JAVBIN010000033.1:0-944 GCF_032989665.1 Morganella sp. BCCO 40_0007
CAGAAAGATTACAATCCGGATCGCCCGTCTTATCCGTTTCAGCATGAAGTCACCGGTGAAGTACACAAACAGCATCCGGTATATGAAAGTTATGGCCGCTACCGTGATGATGAAACCGGTAAGCCGTTCACACAACTGCGTTATGAGCAGTCGCAGAACCAGCGCCAGACCGGTACGGCGGGCACCAACTGCTTTGCGCTGATGCCGGGTAAAATCTTTGCCCTGCAAAACCATCCGTCGGATACGATGAATCAGTCGTGGCAGGTGATCGCGGTTAACCATCGCGGCGTACAGCCGCTGGCCGATAACAGCGGCGGCGAAGGCACCACATTCAGTAACACCGTGCAGTTTATCCCCGGTACACAGGAATGGCGGCCGCCGTTCCGTTTCCGGCCGCAGGCTGATGGTAACGAGTTGGCTACCGTGGCCGGCCCGGACGGCGAAGAGATTTACACCAACGAGCACGGCGCCGTAAAAGTGTATTTTCACTGGGATCGCTATGCTGACCCCGATCACAGTGCCTCTTGCTGGGTGCGGGTGGCACACGGCTGGAACGGTAACGGTTACGGGTTTATGTCTATACCGCGTATCGGACAGGAAGTGATCGTTTCATACCTTAACGGTGATATTGATAAACCGATTATTACCGGCTGCACCTATAACGGACGCAATAATCCGCCGCTGAACCTGCCGCAGGAGAAAACCCGGACCACATTCCGCACACAGACCCATAAAGGTGACGGATTTAATGAATTGCGTTTTGAGGATGAAGCCGGGCAGGAAGAAGTGTATATCCACGCGCAGAAAAATATGAATGCGCATGTTGAGAATGATGCCACCTGGCATATACAGCATGATTTAAAGCGGCGGATTGATAACAACAGTCACACCGAACTGACCGGTGATGAGCATGTCATTATCAACGGCTCACAAAAACACCAGAC
>NZ_JAVBIN010000034.1:0-544 GCF_032989665.1 Morganella sp. BCCO 40_0007
ATTCATGACTGGGGTGAAGTCGTAACAAGGTAACCGTAGGGGAACCTGCGGTTGGATCACCTCCTTACCTAGTTGATTTGGAATGTGAGTGTTCACACAGATTGTCTGATAGAAAGAAGCAGATACCGGGAATAGGCTTGTAGCTCAGGTGGTTAGAGCGCACCCCTGATAAGGGTGAGGTCGGTGGTTCAAGTCCACTCAGGCCTACCACTTTTCACTGATACTGCGTTGCGGCTCCGCTCGTTTACGTCAGTAAACTTCGCGAACCCACGCCTTGTCTCAGTAAAAAGTCACCTTTTGAGGAAGGTGAAGGTGACCCGGAAAAACCAAATAATGGGGCTATAGCTCAGCTGGGAGAGCGCCTGCCTTGCACGCAGGAGGTCAGCGGTTCGATCCCGCTTAGCTCCACCATTATCTGATATCTGAACAATAATTCAGAGTTTACCGGAAACGGTATGCTGTGAATTATTATGCTCTTTAACAATCCGGAACAAGCTGAAAAATTGAAACAATCAATATTATCACCGAGGTAATATTGATGAGT
>NZ_JAVBIN010000035.1:0-486 GCF_032989665.1 Morganella sp. BCCO 40_0007
ATTAGCACGTCCTTCATCGCCTCTGACTGCCTAGGCATCCACCGTGTACGCTTATTCGCTTAACCTCACAACCCGAAGGTGTTTCATAAAGAAGCACATTCAGTGTTGTTTGGCTGAGAGACTCATCAATATTACCTCGGTGATAATATTGATTGTTTCAATTTTTCAGCTTGTTCCGGATTGTTAAAGAGCATAATTGTTAAGCTGACTCTTGAATCAGCTTAATCATTATTTGCAGATGACTTTCACTCACCCGCGCAGACTGGCGTCCCCTAGGGGATTCGAACCCCTGTTACCGCCGTGAAAGGGCGGTGTCCTGGGCCTCTAGACGAAGGGGACATTAGTCAGCTTCGCAGACGCTCTCTGCTCATTTTCTATCAGACAATCTGTGTGAACACTCACATTCAACATCAACTAGGTAAGGAGGTGATCCAACCGCAGGTTCCCCTACGGTTACCTTGTTACGACTTCACCCCAGTCATGAAT
>NZ_JAVBIN010000036.1:0-433 GCF_032989665.1 Morganella sp. BCCO 40_0007
ACTCAAAGCGGTAGGATTCGTCTTTCTCATTCACCAGCGCTTTCAGCCGCCCGAAACGATCATAACGGAACCCGAGACGATGCCCCGCCGGGTCGGTACGCTCTGTGATTTGCCCGAAGATATTACGGGCGAAGGTGATTTTTTTATCGCCGCTGTCGGTAAACCCGGTGACACGCCCGGCATCGTCGTAAGAATAGCGGTTATCCCTGCCGTCAGGTAATTCCTCACGCAGCAACTGCCCGCCTTCCGACCAGTGATAGCGGGTGGTCTGGCTCAGTGCATTAGTGATGGTGATCAGTTGCCCGCGGTCATCATAGGCCAGCGTGGTGTGATAACCGGAGCAGTCGGTATAGCGGGTCAGCTGCCCGCGCGCATTATAGCGGTAACGGGTGATACTGCCGGACGGATCCGTCTGCTGAAGACAATCCCCCTG
>NZ_JAVBIN010000037.1:0-428 GCF_032989665.1 Morganella sp. BCCO 40_0007
CAGGACAGCCGTATCTTCCGGGAACAATCGGTGCCGGAAGTGCTGGCGACGCTGCTTAAAGAAGCGCATGTCAAAAACGACCTGAAATTCTATCAGGACGAGTTACACCAAAAGCGGGAGTACATTACTCAGAAACGGGAATCTGCTTATGATTTCTGGTGTCGTCTGGCCTTTGAGGAGGGCATTAATTTCTGGTTCGAAGAAGGCCCGAAACTGTTTTACAGCGACAACCACCTCGGTATGACCGCCGGTATTCATCTGACCTATAACCCGCAGGCCGATACCGATATCCGTGACAGCACGGCGTTCTCCTGGCGCTACGCCGAGCAGTTGTGCAGTGATGTGCATATCCAGAAAGATTACAATCCGGATCGCCCGTCTTATCCGTTTCAGCATGAAGTCACCGGTGAAGTACACAAACAGCATCC
>NZ_JAVBIN010000038.1:0-419 GCF_032989665.1 Morganella sp. BCCO 40_0007
CGGGTCTGGCAGTCCGCACAGGCACAGCGGCTGAAGCAACCCCCGGAAAACCGGGCACCGGAAGAAACGGTACAGTTCTGCTGGAACGGCCTGCGGCTGGCGGCGGAGAAAAGCAGTAAATCCGCACATCTGACCTTGCATTACGTCTATAACAGCGGCAGCTATAACCCGCTGGCACGGATAGAAAGCTTTGACCATCCGGAAAAACAGACAACGGATATCAGTTATTATCACGTTGCACTGAACGGCCTGCCGGAAGAACTGACGGACAGTCAGGGACGTATTATCTGGCACGGCGACTACAGCCTGTGGGGCAAATTAAAACGGGAACAGCACCCGGTGCCGGGATTCCGGGGTCAGCAGAATTTACGTTTTCAGGGTCAATATTTCGACAGAGAAACCGGACTGCACTATAATAC
>NZ_JAVBIN010000039.1:0-354 GCF_032989665.1 Morganella sp. BCCO 40_0007
CAGAAGTGAAACGCCGTAGCGCCGATGGTAGTGTGGGGTCTCCCCATGTGAGAGTAGGGAACCGCCAGGTTATTATTTAAAGTCTGTGCAAAAGCGCAGATTTTTGCTGATATGGCTCAGTTGGTAGAGCACACCCTTGGTAAGGGTGAGGTCCCCAGTTCGAATCTGGGTATCAGCACCATTAATTTAGTTCGGCAGAAAGAAAACGAATTTGCCTGGCGGCCGTAGCGCGGTGGTCCCACCTGACCCCATGCCGAACTCAGAAGTGAAACGCCGTAGCGCCGATGGTAGTGTGGGGTCTCCCCATGTGAGAGTAGGGAACCGCCAGGTTTTATATTTAAAGAAAGCCAGGTT
>NZ_JAVBIN010000004.1:0-267912 GCF_032989665.1 Morganella sp. BCCO 40_0007
GCAGCAGTCAGGGTAGTTTTACCGTGGTCAACGTGGCCGATAGTACCAACGTTAACGTGCGGTTTCGTACGTTCAAATTTTTCTTTAGACACGACTCTATTCCTTATGGAGTCCCTTCTTCATTCTGAGAAGGGACTGAAATTAACGAGTTAAACCGGTAAATTACCGATTATTTTGCATTACGAGCTTCAATAACAGCCTGAGCTACGTTGTTTGGTGCTTCATTATACTTCAGGAATTCCATGGAGTAAGAAGCACGGCCCTGGGTCTGTGAACGCAGGTCAGTTGCATAACCAAACATTTCAGACAGTGGCACTTGCGCACGGACGATTTTACCGGTAGGCATGTCATCCATACCTTCAATCATACCGCGACGACGGTTCAGGTCACCAATGACGTCACCCATGTAGTCTTCCGGTGTTTCCACCTCAACTTTCATGATTGGTTCCAGCAGAACTGGTTTCGCTTTTTTGAAGCCGTCTTTAAACGCCAGAGATGCCGCCAGTTTAAACGCCAGTTCAGAGGAGTCAACATCATGGTATGAACCGTAATGCAGACGAACACCCATGTTCACAACAGGGTAGCCTGCTAACGGACCAGATTTCAGCTGCTCCTGAATACCTTTGTCAACCGCAGGGATGTATTCACCAGGAATCACACCACCTTTGATTTCGTTGACAAATTCGTATTCCATGTTGACGCCGTCAGCATCTTTCTTGTTCAGCGGGTACATGTCGATAACAACATGACCGTACTGACCACGACCACCAGACTGTTTAGCGTGTTTACCTTCGATATCAGTCACTTTCATAGTGATTGCTTCGCGGTAAGCTACCTGTGGTTTACCCACGTTCGCTTCAACTTTGAACTCACGACGCATACGGTCGACCAGAACGTCCAGGTGTAATTCACCCATACCGGCGATGATAGTCTGATTAGTCTCTTCATCACTTGATACGCGGAATGACGGGTCTTCCTGTGCCAGACGGCCCAGTGCGATACCCATTTTTTCCTGGTCAACTTTGGTTTTCGGTTCAATTGCAACAGAGATTACCGGCTCAGGGAATTCCATACGCTCCAGGATGATTGGTGCTTCAATCGCACACAGAGTATCACCTGTAGTGACGTCTTTCAGACCGATAGCAGCCGCGATGTCACCAGCGCGAACTTCTTTAATCTCTTCACGTTTGTTAGCGTGCATCTGAACGATACGACCGAAACGCTCTTTCTTGGATTTAACCGGGTTCAGTACGGTATCACCGGAGTTAACAACACCAGAGTATACGCGGAAGAACGTCAGGTTACCCACAAACGGGTCGGTTGCAATTTTAAATGCCAGCGCAGCAAACGGATCTTCATCAGAAGAGTGACGTTCAGCAGGAGTGTCTTTACCGTCGTCCAGAATACCTTTAATAGCAGGAACTTCTGTCGGAGATGGCAGGTACTCAACAACCGCATCCAGCATCGCCTGAACACCTTTGTTCTTAAATGCAGAACCACAGGTTACCAGGATAATTTCGTTAGCCAGTACGCGCTGACGTAATGCTGTTTTGATTTCAGCTTCAGTCAGTTCTTCACCGCCGAGATATTTTTCCATCAGCTCTTCAGAGGCTTCAGCTGCGGCTTCAACCAGATTCTGGTGCCATTCAGCAGCTAATTCCTGCATGTTTGCCGGGATATCTTCGTAAGTGAAAGTAACGCCCTGGTCTTCTTCACTCCACTGAATCGCTTTCATTTTAACCAGGTCAACAACACCGGTGAATGACTCTTCAGCGCCGATAGCTAACTGAAGTGGTACCGGGTTGGCCGCTAAGCGGGTTTTGATCTGATCAACAACTTTCAGGAAGTTTGCACCCATACGGTCCATTTTGTTAACGAACGCGATACGAGGTACATGATATTTGTTTGCCTGGCGCCATACGGTTTCAGACTGTGGCTGAACACCACCAACGGCACAGTAAACCATTACAGCACCATCAAGAACACGCATAGAACGTTCTACTTCGATTGTGAAGTCAACGTGCCCCGGGGTGTCGATGATGTTGATGCGGTGTGGTTCAAATTGTTTACCCATACCAGACCAGAACGCAGTGGTTGCTGCGGAGGTGATAGTAATACCACGCTCTTGTTCCTGTTCCATCCAGTCCATCGTTGCTGAACCTTCGTGGGTCTCACCAATTTTATGGTTCACACCTGTATAAAACAGAATACGTTCTGTTGTGGTGGTTTTACCGGCGTCGATATGTGCACTGATACCGATATTACGGTAACGTGAAATGGGTGTTTGACGAGCCATTTTTTCCTCTCTCTTGGACGTTCGTTTAATTTGGTCGGGCAGCCTTACGGCTACCCTATACACAATTCACTACGGTTTGATTACCAACGGTAGTGTGCGAACGCCTTGTTAGCTTCTGCCATACGGTGAACGTCTTCACGTTTCTTAACGGCAGTGCCTTTGTTTTCAGCTGCATCGGATAATTCATTTGCCAGGCGCAGAGCCATGGACTTATCACCGCGTTTACGGGCAGCTTCAACGATCCAGCGCATTGCTAATGCATTACGACGGACCGGACGAACTTCAACCGGCACCTGGTAAGTAGAACCACCAACACGGCGGGACTTAACTTCGACAGTCGGACGCACGTTATCCAGTGCGGTTTCGAATGCTTCCAGGTGATCTTTACCTGAACGCTGAGCCAGGGTCTCAAGCGCGGTATATACGATTGATTCTGCGGTAGATTTTTTACCGTCTACCATCAGGATATTTACAAATTTGGCCAGCAGCTCTGATCCGAACTTAGGATCTGGCAGAATTTTACGTTGACCAATTACACGACGACGTGGCATGGAAATACTCCGTTGTTAATTCAGGGTTGTCCAAAACTCAATGAGTTTATTTGACATTAATGCGATAAATGTTTGGCCTTACTTAACGGAGAACCATTAAGCTTTTGGCTTCTTCACACCGTACTTAGAACGAGCTTGTTTACGGTCTTTAACACCGGAACAGTCCAGTGCGCCGCGAACAGTGTGGTAGCGAACACCCGGTAAGTCTTTAACACGACCACCGCGGATCAGGATCACGCTGTGTTCCTGCAGGTTATGACCTTCACCACCGATGTATGAAGAAACTTCAAAACCGTTGGTTAAACGTACACGGCATACTTTACGCAGTGCTGAGTTAGGTTTTTTAGGTGTGGTGGTATATACACGGGTACATACGCCACGTTTTTGCGGGCAGGCTTCCAGTGCAGGAACGTTGCTTTTCACAACTTTCGAGCTACGGGATTTGCGAACCAGCTGATTAATCGTTGCCATTATAAAAAAAGCTCCTGGTTTTTTGCTTCGTAAACACGGATTTGTGCCTCGTATCTGTCAAAGACAAAACACGAGGACGCGAAATTTTATTGCTGACGCAACAGGGTGTCAAGAAATATACAATGATATTTGCTATTCCCACGCAAAATGTTGCGTGTGTGTGACGGTGAGTGCCACAAAACCAGTATAGTCTGTGATTCTCACTTTGCCCGAAAGGAACGGTAATAAACCGCGTGCTTCGGCATCCTCCCGCAGCACACAGGGAATATGACCCGACTGAATAAGCGCCTGCAACAACGGGTTACCTTCCGTTGCTGCGATTACGCCATCTTCGGTAAAAAGGATGTCATCCTCAGGGGATAACAGATTCAGTAATGATTGGATATCAGTACGAAATGGCGATTGGCTGACAGTATATAGCATCTTGCTCACCGTATGTAGATCAAAATGACACCACGGCGTCAAATGCCGCCAGTTTCCGCGCCAGTTCCGCCGCACTCAGGCAGGTCACCGGCAGAATATACGGTGTCTCCGGAGACAATCCCCGTGCGGCCATATCTTCTGTGCAGCAGTAGCACTCTTCAATATCGTAAAGCGGCAGGACTTTGAAGGTGGAAATATAATCACGGGCAAGAATATTTGCCGGTGTTTGTTCCGGTAATAACTGTAACACCCCGTCGGACACAAAAAAGGCCGCGACCCCTTCAGTATAATTACTGGTTGCCAGCAGCGCATCCAGCCCTTCCCGGCCACTGCTGCTGCCGTGAGGCGCACTTCTGAAAACAAAGGCAATACGTTTCACCGGATCTCCCTAAAACTGGATAACACGGTCACAGGTCACCATGGCTTCTGCCAGCGTGCCCAGACCGCTGAGGGCGAACCCGTCCGCCAGATTAGCAGCCGTCAGCTGCAGCGATGCCGCCTGAGCAGCATCAGTGACACCTCGGCGCAGTGCCGCCGCCACACAAACCGCAAGCTGAATATCGTTGTCACGGGCAAGCTGCTGCCACTGACGCACCATATCGGTTTCGTCCCCGGCCGGTGATGTCAGCACATTGGCGTTGCTGACGCCTTCACGGTAAAAAAATACACACTGAATCCGGTGTCCGGCCGCAATCACATGCCGGGCAAACAACAGTGCGCTGCCGGCACGCTGTGTACCGTAGGCAGGGCCGGTAACCAGCAGGCAGTAAGATAACGGTGTCATTGCTCCGCGCTGCCTTACTCGCCGTTTTTAAACTGGCGGATGTAGAGATAAACCGTGTGTTTGGAGATATTCAGACGCACAGCAACAAGGTTGATGGCATCTTTGATATCAAATATCCCTTTCTCATACAGGTTCAGCACCACTTGTTTGTTCTTCGCGTTGTTTGCCACATTGCGGTCGGCATTCACTTCTTCGATTGTCTGTTCCAGCGTCTGTGCCACCAGGTCTTCAACGGAAGAGGCGAAGTTTACATTGGACGTTTCTTCCGCCAGTTCTTTCGGGATGAAGGTCTGAACGACCTGAGAAAAAGGCACATCCAGGTTCATGTTGATACACAATAACCCGATGATACGGCGTGACTTATTGCGGATAGCAATGGTCAGCGATTTCATCAGTGCCCCGGTTTTTGCCCGGGTAAAATAGGCTTTCGACGTGCTGCAGTCTTCATCAGTAATGTCGTGCAGCATACGCAGCGCCAGGTCTGTGATCGGAGAACCGACTTTACGGCCGGTATGGTGACCGTTTGCGATCTTCACCGCTGAGCGCTTCAGGTCTTCCAGTGAGTGGAGAACGATTTCACAGTGCTCACCGATGAGCAGCGCCAGACCATCAACGGCCGCCTCATAGGATTTCAGAATTTCATAATCCGTTTCAGTAAACGGATGATTTACGATGTAATCTGAATCATTGTCATTAAATAATACTGGGTTAGACATTTAATACACCACTCTTTGTAACGTGTGAACGTCGTTGGTTTTACTCATCTGTAATCTTTCACTGCAGGAGGATTACCCTGTCATCATGTATCAATTATATACCCGGATTTACCGGGTGCAGGAAAGCTGCAAATGACGGGCTTCCGGCTCTGTGCAGATACCCGCAGGTTAAGTTATAGCGAAAAACAGGCCGTTTTGCGCCTGAGGTGATCAAATTCTGGTAAAAAATACAAAAAAACACGGATGTTTTGCAAATTTTTCATAATCCTGATCGCCGCGGAAACAAAAACCCGCACAAAAAAGTGCGGGTTTTGTCAGTTTCCGGTATCAGCAGGGCTTATTTGGCCGCTGGTTTGATATCCAGTAACTCAACGTCAAAGACCAGGGTAGAGTTTGCAGGGATACCCGGAACACCATCGGTGCCGTAAGCAGCTTCAGGCGGGATAACCAGTTTGGCTTTACCGCCTTTTTTCATCTGCTTCAGGCCATCAGCCCAGCCTTTAATCACGCTGTCCAGACGGATAGTCAGCGGCTCGTTACGATCGTAAGAGCTGTCAAACTGAGTGCCGTCGATTAATGCGCCTTTATAGTGAACGACAACGCTGTCTGTTTCTTTCGGAGATGCACCGTTACCGTTTTTCTCAGATTTGTAAAGCACACCGCTTTTGGTTTTTTCCACGCCTTTTTCTTTGGCGAATGCCGCACGGTATTTGTCACCGGCTGCTTTGTTCTCAGTAGCCTCACGTGCCATTTTTTCCTGAGCGGCACCTTTCACCTGCTCTTCAAAACCACGCAGAGTCTGGTTGATCTCTTCATCACTCAGCTTACTTTTGTTGCTGAATGCATCCTGAACACCCGCCATCATCTGGTCACGATCCAGATCCAGACCAATGGATTTCTGCTCATTCAGGGCATTTTCCATATAACGACCCAGTGACGCTCCCAGCGCATAAGCATTCTGCTGACTTGCGGTTTTAAATGCGCTGTTCAGTTTTACTTCTTCTTTTTTCGGCGCGGTATCCGCATAAGCCTGTGACATACCTAATGTCATTGCCAGCGAGGTTGCGACAACAGTCGCTTTAAACAGTGATTTCATCCTTTTCTCCATAAGTTTTGCAACAGTTACAGGACATACCGCACAGCAGATCACGCCAGAGAGTCCTTGCAGCCGTCACCGGGCGACATCATAATGTCACGGTTTTGTGATGCTGAGACAACCTTAGCAAAAAGAGGTTTCATAGTAACCCCCCAATAAAATATATCCTCTCACTCTAAGTGTATTTCACAGGAATATTACATACTTTTACACAGTAATCCCCGTCTCAGACAGGAGAAAACGATGGACCTTTTTGAACTGGAACAACGCCTCGAACAACTGGAGAGCAAAACTGCCTTTCAGGATATGACTATTGAGGAACTCAATCAGGTGGTCACACAGCAGCAGATGGATATCACCCGGCTGAATGAAAGGCTCCGCCTGCTGACCGAACGCCTGAAAGCCACCCCGGGCTCAAATGTGGCACCGCTGTCAGAAGAAGTGCCGCCGCCGCACTACTGATAAACAACGGACATAAAAAAAGCGCATCCGTCAGGAATGCGCTTTTTTTTGTCCGGTTCAGACGCGGGTTATCAGTGACAACCGCAGCCGCCGTTACCGTGGCCGTGACCTTTACCGTGACCACCGCCGCCACAGCAGCCGCCTTCACCGTGTTCGTGACCATGGTCGTGATCGTGACCATGACCGCCGCCGCAGCAACCGCCTTCTTCGCCGTGGTCGTGACCACCGCAGCAGCCGCCTTCTTCACCGTGAACGTGACCATGCTCCAGCTCTTCTGCTGTTGCTTCACGCACACCGATAACTTCGACGTGGAATTTCAGGTTCTGACCGGCCAGCATATGGTTGCCGTCAACGATCACTTCGTCACCTTCGATACCGGTGATTTCAACCGGCACAGGACCCATATCGGTGTCTGCCAGGAAACGCATGCCGACTTCCAGTTCGTCAACACCGACGAAAACATCTTTCGGTACGCGCTGAACCAGGTTTTCGTCATACTGACCGTATGCATCATTTGCGCCGACATCAACGTCGAACACATCACCGGCAACGCGGCCGTCCAGTGCACTTTCCAGCCCGCTGATCAGCGCACCGCGACCGTGCAGATAGTCTAACGGAGCACTTGCCGGAGACTCATCAACTAATACACCGTCTTCTGTTCTTACCTGATAAGCCAGGCTCACTACCAGGTCTTTTGCTACTTTCATTGGTATCTCCTACACATCCGCGGGGGATAAGATTTTAATTAACGCGCCGATTGTAACGGAATTTACAGCCACTGTATCTGTTTTGGGACAAATTCCCCCAAATTCTCTGTGAAAAACCGTTGCCTGTTATTCCCCCGGTGTAAAGATACCAATTACCTGTTCATCTTTACGTATATGCTGCTCCGCGGGTGCATCCGCCCGGCGCTCAAGATGGCCGCACTGCACGCACTGAACCACATCCACATTATCTTCACGCCACATCGCGAGTGTGTCCTGCGTCTGACACTCAGGGCATACCGCACCCGCAATAAACCGTTTCCGGTTGCTCATTTTTCAGCTCCTGTCATCTGTCCGTCCGCTGCCCGGAGAGTCTTCCGTCAGGTTCCAGCTGTCCGGCAGATGTTTTTCCCGTTTCATTTCATTATCAAACAGATTTTCCAGCTCACGCCGCGCTTCTTTGACGCGGGAGATATGCGAGATTTCCTCTTCCGCCTGCGGAATCAGCTCACGCAGCAGCTGCATATCCAGCCTGCGGAATAACTGTTGTGCCCGGTGAGCCTCTGCCGGGTGTGTTCCCAGCCCGATCAGGGTTTTTCGTGCCAGTTCCAGTGCCGACGAGAACGTTTCACGGCTGAACTGCGTCACGCCGTGTGTGAGCAGCTCATGCGCTTCCACCCTGCCCCGTGCGCGGGCAATGATTTGCAGGTGCGGAAAGTGCTCCTGACACAACTGCACAATCGTCATGGTATCTTCCGGTTTATCACAGGTAATGACAATCACCTTTGCTGTCTCTGCCCCGGCAGAACGCAACAATGCGAGTCCGGTCGCATCCCCGTAATACACTTTGTAACCGTAACGCCGCATGGCACTGACCGCACTGACATCTTTTTCCAGCACCGTCGGATGGATTTTATTGGCCATCAGAAGGCGGCCGATGACCTGTCCCATCCGCCCGAAACCGACCAGAATCACATGCGGATGATTATCTTCCACAAACGGCGTTTCACCCGTTCCCGGTTCAGCATTATTGTAACGACGTGCCAGAATCATATCGATTCCCTGCATCAGCAGCGGCGTGGTCATCATGGAAAGAGTAACCACCACCAGCAGCAGTGCCATCTGATGATCCGTGATAACACGGCTGGCCAGCGCCGCCGAGAACAGGACGAACGCAAATTCACCGCCCTGGCTGAGCACCCCGGCAAACTGTAAGCGCCCGCTGCGGCGGCAGGTAAGATGTGCCAGCAGATACAGCACCGTCATTTTGACACTCACCAGCACAATCACACCCAGCAGGATTTGCGGCAGATACTGCCACAGCACGCCGATATTCAGCGACATGCCGACAGAAATGAAGAACATCCCCAGCAGCAGCCCTTTGAACGGCTCGATGGTGATCTCCAGCTCATGGCGGTATTCCGTATCCGCCAGCATCACACCTGCAATAAATGTCCCGAGCGCCATGGAGAACCCGAGCTGCTCCATAAACACCGCTGAGCCGATCACCACCAGCAGTGAGGCAGCGGTAAAGACTTCACTGACCCCGG
Source organism: Morganella sp. BCCO 40_0007 (assembly GCF_032989665.1). Lineage (NCBI taxonomy): Bacteria > Pseudomonadati > Pseudomonadota > Gammaproteobacteria > Enterobacterales > Morganellaceae > Morganella > Morganella sp. BCCO 40_0007. Next base: position 9,054 of record NZ_JAVBIN010000004.1, read on the forward strand.
ATTTCACCACCAGCCGGAACAGCGGCCGCAGCAGGTAGCGCCCGCCGATCAGCAGTCCGGCGAAGGCCAGAATTTTGATACCGATACGATACCAGTCACTGCCCGCGGTTTCCCCGCCCAGCAGCGGGATCACCGCGAGAATCGGGATCACCGCCATATCCTGGAACAGCAGCACAGAAAATCCCATCTGGCCGCTGTCGTTGTTGGTCATGCCCTTTTCATCCATCAGCTGTAATGCCATCGCGGTGGAGGACATCGCCAGTCCCAGTCCGCCAACAATGGCCGCCTGCCAGGAAAAATCAGTCAGCCAGAGCAGTATCCCGAGGATCAGTGCGGAAAACACCACCTGGGCGGTTCCGGTGCCGAAAATAGATCGCCGCAGCTTCCATAACTCACGCGGATTCAGTTCCAGCCCGATCAGAAACATCAGGAACACCACCCCCAGTTCGGAGAAGTGCAGTAATTCATTGACGTTTTTGATAAATCCCAGCCCCCACGGGCCGATAGCAATTCCCGCCAGCAGATACCCCAGTACCGCACCGATGCGCAACCGCTGCGCCACCGGCACCATCACCACGGCCGCTGCGAGAAAAACAATACCTGCATGCAGCAGGTTGCCGTCAGCTGGCTCCATAATTACGTCCTCCGGTCAGTTGTGGTTCCCGCAGCCAGTCACAATAAGCCTGCGCCTGTTCATGCAGCATCGCTTTCCCCTGACGGCGCGCAGCATAAAGGATCACCGGCGCCAGCCAGTGCATTGCACACAGTGCCGCGGTCAGTTCAAAGGGGCGCAGTAATTCACTGATCGGAAAGCGATTATAACCGCCGTGACGGTATGCTTCGGCAGGTTCTCCGGTGGTGATTACCTGCCGCCAGTATTTGCCCGACAGCTGTCTGCCGCCCTGCTCACCGGAGAAATCACGGGTCAGCACGCGGTCAAACCACTCTTTCAGCAGTGCAGGACAGCTGTAGGTATACAGCGGGTGCTGAAACACAATGATGTCATGCTGCCGCAGCAGTTCCTGCTCATGCCGGATGTCGATAAAAAAGTCCGGATAAGTGCCGTACAGGTCGTGCACCGTGACATGCCCGAGCTCCGACGCCGCAGAGATAAGCGCCTTGTTGGCGATGGAGTGATGCGGTTCCGGATGCGCGTAAATCAGTAATATGGTCGGATTATTTATCATCACTTCCTCTTAAAAACGTGAGAATCTTTGCGATTTTCGCTACTATGCCCGCTGCAACGATACTCCTCGCCTGCTGACGGGTGATTTGCTGCTGACAACGCACGAATTACATTAATTTTACTCTCAATTACTTACCCTATCGATATTTATGATTGTTTTCTCTTCACTTCAGGTCCGCCGCGGCGTCCGTGTTCTGCTCGACAACGCAACGGCCACCATCAATCCGGGTCAGAAAGTCGGCCTGGTGGGAAAAAACGGCTGCGGTAAATCCACTCTGCTGGCACTGCTCAAAGGCGAATTACAGGCCGAAGCAGGCAGTGTGACGTTTCCGGGAAACTGGTCCATGGCCTGGGTCAACCAGGAAACCCCGGCGCTGGATGAACCGGCGATTGAGTATGTCATTGACGGTGACCGTGAATTCCGTGAGCTTGAGGCAAAATTACAGCAGGCGAATGAACAGAATGACGGCCATGCGATTGCGGTGATCCACGGTCAGCTCGATACCCTCGATGCCTGGACCATCCGTTCCCGTGCCGCCACACTGCTGCACGGGCTGGGATTCTCGCAGGAACAGCTGGAAACACCGGTGCGGGCTTTCTCCGGGGGCTGGCGGATGCGTCTGAACCTGGCACAGGCACTGATTTGCCGCTCAGATCTGCTGCTGCTCGATGAACCGACCAACCACCTGGATCTCGATGCCGTGATCTGGCTGGAAAAATGGCTTAAAAGCTATCCCGGCACCCTGATTCTCATCTCCCATGACCGCGATTTCCTCGATCCGATCATCGATAAAGTGCTGCATATTGAGCAGAACGGCCTGTTTGAATACACCGGCAACTATTCCTCCTTTGAAGTACAGCGCGCTGAAAAAATGGCACAGCAGCAGGCACAGTATGAAAGCCAGCAGTTACGCCGCGCACATCTGCAGAAATATGTGGATCGCTTCCGCGCCCAGGCCACCAAAGCCAAACAGGCACAGAGCCGCCTGAAAATGCTGGAACGCATGGAACTGATCGCCCCGGCCCTGGCGGATAACCCGTTCCGTTTCAGCTTCCGCCCGCCTGAAGTGCTGCCGAACCCGCTGCTGAAAATGGAAAAAGTCAGCGCCGGATACGGTGAGAAAGTGGTACTGGACAATATCAAACTGAACCTGGTGCCCGGTTCACGTATCGGCCTGCTGGGACGTAACGGTGCGGGTAAATCCACCCTGATAAAAATGCTCGCCGGTGAACTGGAGCCGTTACAGGGTAAAATTGGTCTCGCCAAAGGCATTAAACTGGGGTATTTCGCCCAGCATCAGCTGGAATTTTTACGGGCGGATGAATCCCCGTTACAGCATATGGTGCGCCTCGCGCCGGATCAGACAGAACAACAGCTGCGCGATTATCTCGGCGGTTATGGTTTTAAAGGCGATCAGGTGACCGATAACACCGGCCGTTTCTCCGGCGGGGAAAAAGCGCGTCTGGTATTGGCTATGATTATCTGGCAGCGCCCGAATCTTCTGCTGCTCGATGAACCGACCAACCACCTGGATCTCGATATGCGTCAGGCGCTGACCGAAGCGCTGATCGAATTTGAGGGCGCGATCGTCGTGGTTTCCCACGATCGTCACCTGCTGCGATCCACTACCGATGATCTGTATCTGGTACATGATGGTCAGGTCGAACCGTTTGACGGTGATCTGGACGACTATCAGCGCTGGCTGGCAGACAGCCAGAAACAGATGCGTCAAAATGCAGAACCGGCAGCGGAAAACGGTGAGGAAAAAAATACCGTCACCGCCCAGGATCGCAAAGAGCAGAAACGCCGTGAAGCGGAATTCCGCCAGCAGACTCAGCCGCTGCGCAAAGAATCGGAAAAACTGGAAAAAACCATGAGCCGGTTGTCAGATGCCATTGCCGCCGTTGAGGAAAAACTCGGTGACAGCGGCCTGTATGATCAGTCCCGCAAAGCCGAGCTGAACACCTGCCTTCAGGAACAGGCACAGTTCAAAGCTGAGCTGGAAGAGGCGGAAATGGCCTGGATGGACATTCAGGAAAACCTCGAAGCCATGACACAGACGTTTGAAAATCAGTAAGTGATGAAGAGCGGCAGATGCCGCTCTCTTTACCTTATCAGCTGTCCAGGCTGTTAATCATGGTGCGGGCATTAATCACCAGTTGCCGTGCCTGTTCTTCCCGCCGCTGTAACAGCGCCATAAACAGTAAATCCGTCACCGTATTTTGCGCTGTCCGTGAGGAAATGGACGAACTGCGCCACTCATTTTCCTCCGCGACCGTTTCCAGCACATAATCCGCCATTTTCGCCAGCGGTGACTGACGGTTGCCGGTAATCGCAATCAGCGTGGCATCCTGTTTTTTCGCCGTGGCTGCGGTGACCAGCATATCCTTGCGCTTGCCGCTGAATGACAACACCACCAGCACATCTTTTTCGGTCAGCGTCTGGGAAAAGGCGATCTGGATATGGTGATCCGCTTCCGCCAGTGTCATCAGCCCGATTTTCTGAAGTTTGTACGCCAGGTCTTTCGCCGTCAGCCCGGAGCCGCCGATACCGGCAACCTGAATACAGCGGGCATGATCCAGACACGCGACAATCGCTGCCATCTGTTCAAAATCGATCCGCCGTGTGGTTTCCGTGATGGAATGCTGTTTTTCCTGTGCCAGTTTCTGGGCAATCACCAGCAGCGAGTCATGTGCCTCTATCCGGTTATGCAGCGCCTGCTGCTGATTGGCCGCCAGTACCCGGTTACGGCCAATCTCTTCACTGATAGCCACTTTCAGTGCCGGAAAGCCCTTAAATCCCATTTTCTGACTAAACTTCACAATAGCAGACTGACTCACCCCCACCCGCTCAGCCAGTACCTGAGAGGAGAGCGTTACCGTCTCTTCCGGCTGCGCCAGGATAAAATCAGCAATATGCTGCTGATTGGCCGCCAGCTCTGCTTTTGCCCAGCTGATTTTTGTCAGGATCGCCATGCGTGTCTGTTTTCCTTATCCGGATAATAAAAAAGGAATAAAGTATTTCAAAAATTAATGCCGAATTATTCCTGATAAATAACGACCTTGAATAATAAAAAATACATTTATATTCAATGCAATACTTAAAAATAAAAGATGGCGGGATACAGAAATATTCCTGCTATACCATCATAGTTGAATAGATCGCTCTGTGATAACTCTCACATAAAAAGAATAATTAATTCTCTAGCATGCCGATTATATCTTATACAAAGGATCACGCATGAAGATTGACTTAACCTCTATGATTACCGAGAGCCGCAACCCGGCCAGCGCGGATATCGACAGTCTGCCGACACTGGATATGCTGCGGGTGATTAACCGCGAAGACCAGACCGTCGCGCTTGCCGTGGAAAAAACCCTGCCGCAGGTGGCACAGATCGTGGATGCAGTGGCTCAGGCGTTCCGTCTGGGCGGACGGCTGATCTATATGGGCGCGGGCACCTCCGGCCGCCTCGGGATACTGGATGCCAGCGAATGCCCGCCGACCTTCGGCACCCCGGCTGAGCAGGTAGTCGGTCTGATTGCCGGCGGTCATAAAGCCATTCTGAAAGCCGTTGAAAATGCAGAGGATAACCGCGAACTGGCCGTAAATGATCTGAAAGCGCTGAATTTCAGTGAGAAAGATGTACTGGTCGGGATCGCCGCCAGCGGCCGCACCCCTTATGTACTGGGCGGCATGGAATACGCGCTGTCTCTCGGTGCTACGGTTGCCGCCGTCAGCTGCAACCCGGACAGTGAAATGAGCCGCCTGGCCGGTATCGCCATCACACCGGTGGTCGGTCCGGAAGTGATCACCGGCTCCTCCCGCATGAAAGCCGGGACCGCCCAGAAACTGATACTCAATATGATCACCACCGGGGCGATGATCCGCTCGGGGAAAGTGTACGGCAACCTGATGGCGGACGTGGAAGCGACCAACGCCAAACTGGTTGAGCGGCAAAAACGTATTGTGATGGCCGCAACGGAATGTGACAGAGCGACCGCAGAACAGGCGCTTACCGCCTGTGACGGACACTGCAAAACCGCCATCGTGATGATCCTGGCACAGCTGAGTGCCGGTGACGCCAAAGCCCTGCTGGCACAGCATCAGGGGTTTATCCGTGACGCGCTGACCGGTGCGGCACACTCTTAACGCAAGGTAATCACCATGGCCAAAATCAGTCAGTCAACCATCATACAGATTCTGGATGCCATCGGCGGTCCGGGTAACGTGGCGCAGAGCGGAAACTGTATGACCCGCCTGCGTCTGACACTGCACAACACACAGCTGGCGGATAAAATCGCCATCAAAAAAATTGAGGGCGTGCTGGGTGTGATTGAAAGTGATGAGCAGTTCCAGATTGTGCTGGGACCGGGAAAAGCACAAACCGCCGCAGAACTGATGCAGAAACATCTCGATGACTATGTTCCCGGCAGTGAACCGGACAGCCGCAGTCTGAAAGAGATTGCCGCCGATCAGAAACAGCATCTGAAAGAGAAACAAACGAACCCGGTACAGCGTTTTCTTGCCAAATTTGCCACGATTTTTACCCCGCTTATTCCGGGTTTTATCGGCGTGGGTCTGCTGCTCGGCTTTGCCACACTGTTTGAATCGCTCTGGGTCACCGGAAATCCGGCCCCGAACAGCACGCTGGTTGAAGTGCTCAGTTACATGAAGGTCTTCGGCAAGGGGCTGTTTACCTTTATGGGAATACTGATTGGTTATAACGCGCAGAAAGCCTTCGGCGGTTCCGGCGTCAATGGCGCAATTATCGCGGCGCTGTTTATCCTTGGTTATGATCCGCAGGCAACCAAAGGTTTCTACTCCGGTATGGAAACCTTCTTCGGTCACGGCATTGACCCGCGCGGTAATATCATCGGTATTCTGATCGCCACCATCACCGGTGCTTGGGTGGAGCGGCAGGTACGGCGCTTTATCCCGGCAAACCTGGATATCATTCTGACATCCGCCATCACCCTGCTGATTATGGGTGCACTGACCTTTATTGTGATTATGCCGATCGGCGTCTGGCTGTTTGACGGCATGTCCTGGCTGTTTATGCACCTCAACGCCAATCCGTTCGGGGCGGCAGTTCTCGCCGGTCTGTTCCTGATTGCAGTGATGTTCGGTATCCATCAGGGGTTTATTCCGGTGTATACCGCACTGGTCGGCACTCAGGGTTTTAACTCCTTGTTCCCGATCCTTGCCATGGCGGGTGCCGGTCAGGTCGGTGCGGCACTGGCACTGTATATCCGCGCTAAAAAAGACTCGGTTCTGCGCAATCAGATCCGCGGGGCGATTATCCCGGGTTTCCTCGGCATCGGCGAACCGCTGATCTACGGCGTAACCCTGCCGCGCGTGAAACCGTTTATTACCGCCTGTTTCGGCGGTGCGGCGGGCGGGTTCTTTATCGGACTTATTGCCTGGTTCGGCTATCCGGTCGGGCTGAATACGGTTTTCGGACCATCCGGCATTATCGCCATTCCGGTCATGACATCCGACAGCGGTATCTTCATGGGGATGGCGGTCTATACCGGCGGGTTACTCGTCGCCTATCTGGCCGGATTCCTGCTCACCCTGCTGTTCGGCAGTAAGAATGTGGATTTAAGCTGATTTCGCTGTAGTGATACAAAAACAGACCGCAATGCGGTCTGTTTTTCATGATTATTCAAACAGGATAAAATCAGCGGGAAATAAGTGCCTGCTCCAGTAACTGAACAATAAACTGATTTTTTGAGACCGAATTCGCTGTTGTGGCAGCATTCAGCCGCGCCTCAAGCCAGCCCGGATAACGCAGCGTAAAGGCCTTTAATTTATCAGTCTCTTTAAAAGGCTCAATGCCTTCTTCAGTACAAGATTGTATAAACTCCGCCAGAGACACTGCACCTTCTTTTTTCAGGCCTTCAATGCTGTCAGATACAAAATCGCAATACCCGTTTACATCCAAAAACTTACCGCGGAATGCCTTAATTTCATCCTCATAAGTTACGGATGCAGGGTGACCTTCGATAGTCATGATATTTGTGCTCTTAATCATTACTTATCCTGCCGGTATCATTCAATGATATCACTCTATGCAGGAGTAGCATGACGTCAACTCATGATATCACATGAAATAGTGAGGCAGATTATTGTGAGCCATTTTTCATTCAGCTTCTGTTTTTGTTCCGCAGGTTATATTATGTCGGCTATTCAAGCCAGATGAGCGGCACACAGGCGGCGGTGAGTAACCCCATCACAATGTTGAAGGTGAACCAGGTATTGCGGCTGCGCAGAAAACGGCCGATAAAGGCACCGAATCCGATCCAGATAAACCCGGCAACCAGGTTCACTGAGACCATCACGATACTCATCACCCCGACAGACAGCATATAGGCGTCACCGCTCAGGCTGTAACTGCCGACAGCGCCCAGTCCCATCAGCCAGGCCTTGGGATTGATAAACTGTAACAGTGCGCCCTGATACCAGGTAACGGCTTTACTGACCTGAGGTTCATTAAGAGGCTGATAAGGTGCGGTGGCCAGTTTTTTGGCAAGCCACAGAAGGTAAAGACTGCCCGCAATTTTCATAGCAGTATGCAATGTCGGATAAATAAGTAAAATAGCCGCAACGCCAAAGGCAGAAAGGTATAATACTGTCTGCATACCGAGCATAATACCGGCCATCAGCACCAGTGTGCGGCGGAAACCGTACTGCGCACCGGAGGCAGTCAGCAGCAGATTATTAGGCCCCGGCGTGACTGCCGCAATAAACATAAAAACAGAAAGTGAGATAAAAAGGTGTGCAGTCATGAATAATCCGGCAACATGGTCATTTCCTTTACCGGAAATTACCAGCATGTTTTTCATTAAACAAGAGACGTTTTTTCATTACGAACCAAACTATGTCTAGTCATTTTCAACCGATTTCCTGGGCAACAAATCCGCACCTGCAAACACTGCTGCCCCGGATTTTCCGCCGGAAACCGGCGATAAAACCATTCTGGCAGCGCCTGACGCTGCCGGATAATGATTTTATTGATCTTGCATGGAGCGAAGACCCGGATACCGCACGCCACAAACCACGCCTGGTTATTTTTCACGGCCTGGAGGGCAGTTTCCGCAGTCCTTATGCGCACGGTATCCTGGCAGCAGCCGCCCGTCAGGGCTGGCTGGGCGTTGTCATGCATTTTCGCGGCTGCAGCGGCGAGCCGAACCGATCAAAACGGATTTACCACTCCGGGGAAACCGGTGATGCCCGTTATATGCTGAAGTGGCTGCAGGATACCTACGGCAAAGTGCCGACCGGTGCGGTCGGTTATTCACTCGGTGGCAATATGCTGGCCTGTTATCTCGCCGAAGAGGGTGAAAATGCGGCGGTGGATGCAGGTATTATAGTTTCTGCCCCGCTGATGCTGGAACCCTGTTCCTTCAAAATGGAAAAAGGGTTTTCCCGTTTTTATCAGTGGTATCTGCTTAAAGGACTGAAACGCAATGCCACCCGCAAGCTGGTGCGCTACCCGAATTCGCTGCCGACAAACCTGCTGCATATCCGTGCAATTAAACGTATCCGGGAATTTGATGACATTATCACTTCACGCATCCACGGATTCCGCGATGCCTCTGATTACTACCGCCGGTGCAGCGCCCTGCCGAAACTCCCGGCCGTACGTAAGCCGATGCTGATCATCCACGCCAAAGATGATCCCTTTATGGCTCAGGAGGTGGTGCCGGATCTGTCACAGCTGCCGCCATGTGTGGAATATCAGATGACCGAGCACGGCGGCCATGTCGGCTTTGTGACCGGCAGCTGGCGCCGCCCGCGCTTATGGCTGGAAGAACGCATTCCTGAATGGCTGGCACCGCATCTGACCGCGAAGGAGACCGAATGATTATTCCCTGGCAGGATATCGCGCCGGAAACACTGGAAAGCATCCTGGAAAGTGTGGTGCTGCGCGAAGGCACCGATTACGGCGAACATGAAAAATCACTCAGTGATAAAGTGGCGGATCTTTACACGCAACTCAAAAACGGCGACATTGTGATCGTCTGGTCGGAATTACACGAAACACTCAACATCATGCCGTCGGCAGAATTCCGCGGCTGATTCAGCCGGAGGAAATGCCGCATGTCACGGACCCACCCGATTATCGCCGTTACCGGCTCCAGCGGAGCCGGTACCACTACCACCAGTCAGGCTTTCCGTAAGATTTTCCAGCAGCTGGATGCGGTTCCGGCCATTATTGAGGGTGACAGTTTCCACCGTTACACACGGCCGGAAATGGATGCCGCCATCCGTAAAGCCCGCGAACAGGGGCGTCACATCAGCTATTTCGGGCCGGAAGCCAATGACTTTGCCCTTCTCGAAAGTACATTCCGTCAGTACAGTGAAAACGGCAGCGGTGAGCGCCGTAAGTACCTGCATACTTATGATGAAGCAGTGCCCTATAACCAGTTGCCCGGTACCTTTACCCCCCGCGAGGCACTGCCCGCCGGTACAGACGTGCTTTTCTATGAGGGTCTTCACGGCGGCGTGGTCACACCGGAACATAATATTGCCGGACACGTGGATTTGCTGGTCGGCGTAGTGCCGATAGTCAACCTGGAGTGGATACAGAAGTTAGTCCGTGACACCAGCGATCGCGGGCATTCGCGGGAGGCAGTGATGGATTCCGTCGTACGTTCGATGGATGATTACATCCGCTATATCACCCCGCAGTTTTCCCGCACCCACATTAACTTTCAGCGGGTACCGACTGTGGACACCTCGAATCCGTTTTCGGCCAAATCCATTCCGTCACAGGACGAGAGCTTTACCGTGATCCGCTTCCGTGGCCTGAAAAAAATCGATTTTCCCTATTTGTTATCCATGCTTCAGGGGTCGTTTATTTCCGCCTCAAATACGATTGTTGTACCCGGCGGCAAATTAGGACTGGCAATGGAATTAATAATGGCGCCCCTGGCAGAGCAATTATTACAGGGAAAACAAATAAACAAGCGATAAAAAAACCGGGTAATAATGTATTACCCGGTTTATGTTCAAAAATAAAAATAATCTTTCAAAAAATTATTCAATATTTTTCACTTCAAAACTATGTGTAATGTTAACACTTTCGCCTAACATTAATGAAACAGAACAATATTTTTCAGCGGATAATTGCACGGCACGCCCGACAACGTTTTCTGTCAGGTCACGACCGGTTACAATAAAATGCAGATTGATGTGAGTGAATAAACGCGGCGCGGTTTCACGACGTTCAGCAGTAAGTTTTACATCACAATCAATGACTTGATTACGGCCTTTTTGCAAAATAGAGACAACATCAATGGCGCTGCAGCCGCCGGTTGCCATCAGTACCATCTCCATCGGGTTCGGGGCTTTTTCACCGGCATTACCGTCCATCGTAATCTGGTGTCCTGACGCGGATTCCCCTAAGAAAGTCATGTTCTCAACCCACTTTACACGCGCTTCCATTTTTATACCCTCATCATCAATATAATTCACGACAGACTACCCTTTCATTCACGGGCTGGCAATCTATCTCATAGTTTATTATGCTGAAGCGAGACAGTGGAAGACAGGACTGTTTTCCTGTGCTAAAAACACGGCAAGGATTTATCTATGGCTAAGATCAATATCTTTCCGTGTGGATTATTATACTATTTTAATAAACTAACTTGCCGGAAATTCAGCAAGTTAATATGATAAGCTAAGACTTTATATAATTGCAGAGCGTAAACAACGGTTTGCAATAACTAACAACAGAGGATAACGCGAATGGTTCTCGGCAAGCCACAAACAGACCCCACGCTTGAATGGTTTTTGTCTCACTGCCATATCCACAAATATCCATCCAAAAGCACACTTATTCATCAGGGCGAAAAGGCAGAAACACTCTACTACATTGTAAAAGGTTCTGTTGCGGTACTGATCAAAGATGAAGAAGGCAAAGAGATGATTTTATCCTATCTCAATCAGGGTGATTTCATCGGTGAACTCGGATTATTTGAGGAAGGTCAGGAACGTACAGCGTGGGTACGGGCAAAAAGCGCCTGCGAAGTTGCAGAAATCTCGTACAAAAAGTTCCGCCAGCTTATCCAGGTTAACCCGGATATCCTTATGCGCCTTTCCGCGCAGATGGCAAGCCGCCTGCAAACCACATCAGAAAAGGTCGGAAACCTTGCATTCCTTGATGTGACAGGCCGCATCGCCCAGACATTACTGAACCTGGCGAAACAGCCGGATGCGATGACGCACCCGGACGGTATGCAAATCAAAATTACCCGTCAGGAAATCGGCCAGATTGTGGGATGTTCCCGCGAAACAGTCGGCCGTATTCTGAAGATGCTGGAAGATCAGAACCTGATCTCCGCACACGGTAAAACCATCGTGGTATACGGCACCCGTTAATCCGGACGACCTTTATCACCAAAACAGGCGCAATTGCGCCTGTTTTTCTTTTCTTAATCATCAGTGATTACTGAAGAATATCTGCCCTGCGGTATCGCAGCTTTCCTTCACGGCAGGCTTGATCAAAGGATGCTTTCAACTGACGCATTGCTGCTGTTTTACGCTCTGCAATGTTCATTTTTTTATCTCAGAAATGTCGTGTTTTAAGTACATACCCTTTACCTCCTTCACCAAGACCAGCCCTTGGTAAAGATGAACATAAAAGCTGCCATGAAGAAATTCTTCAAATTTGCCTGAAAGCCGGATTGTTATTATTTTACTGAAAGCAGATAAACATCCGGCAAACTTATCATGACAAAAACAATAATAAAATATACAAATCAGTTAGTTAAATACGTTAATGCGGTAAAATTACTGCATTTCCCGGAAGTCATTCAGGGTTTTTGCCAGTCGTTTCATTCCCTCATCCACATCTGCTTTTTCAATAATCAGCGACGGCGTAAAACGCAGAACATTGGTGCCGGCATTCAGCAGCATCAGGCCATTTTTGGCCGCGAGTCCCAGCAGTATTTTTGATTGATCGCGGAAGATACCCGCCAGTTCGGCACCTATCAGCAACCCTTTACCGCGGATCTCCGCAAACGCGCCAAATGTGCTGTTCAGGGATTGCAGAGCATCGGCAAACCACCGGTGACGTTCATCCACTCCCGCCAGCAGCGCCGGGTCATTAATCAGATCAAAGGCGGCATTGCCGACAGCGCAGGCCAGCGGATTGCCGCCATAGGTGGTACCGTGGGTACCGGGCACCATGACCTGCGCGATCGCCTGTTTTGTCAGCATCGCACTGATCGGAAAACCACCACCCAGCGCTTTCGCCGTGGTCAGAATGTCCGGCTCAATGCCGTAATCCATATAGGCAAACAGTTTTCCGCTGCGCCCCATCCCGCTTTGCACTTCATCAAAGACCAGCAATGCCTGATGTTTATCACACAGATCACGCACACCCTGCATAAAAGCAGGAGTGGCAGGCGTGATCCCCCCCTCACCCTGGATAGGTTCCAGAACCACGGCACAGGTGTGATCGTCCATCACCGCTTTGACAGCATCGAGGTCGTTGAAAGGTACATGAATAATATCTGCCGGTTTCGGCCCGAAGCCATCGGCATATTTCGGCTGGCCGCCGACAGAAACAGTGAAAAGTGTCCGGCCGTGGAAGCCATGGTGAAAAGCAATAATTTTGGTTTTATAAGGATGATGACGGGTCAGTGCATAATGACGTGCCAGTTTGAATGCAGCTTCATTCGCCTCCGCGCCGGAGTTGGCAAAGAAAACCCGTTCCGCGAACGTGTGTTTTATCAGCTTCTGCGCCAGTGTCAGTGCCGGTTCATTGGTAAAAATATTGCTGACATGCCAGAGTGACTCACTCTGGGTTTTCAGCGCAGCGACCAGCGCCGGATGACAATGCCCCAGAGCCAGTACGGCAATACCACCGGCAAAATCGACATATTCGGTGCCGTTCTGATCCCATACACGGCTTCCCTGTCCTCTGACAGGAATAAAATCAGCCGGTGCATAAATTGGCAGCATTACTTCATCATAAGTGCCGCGCGTTACCGCATTCTGTTTTGTCATCGTTCCTTACCTGATCTATCCACAAGTGAAAATATAATCACCAAATATGAATAAAAAATCAAATTAAAACGAATGAAAAAACAGAACCTAGGATAAAATAATCGATAACTGATTAGTATTTCAGGAAATTATTCAGGAGTTCATGCCCCTGTTCACTGAGAATACTTTCCGGATGGAATTGCACACCTTCAATCGGCAGGGTTTTATGGCGGATACCCATGATTTCATCCACATTACCGTCGTGCAGGCTCCATGCCGTGACTTCAAAAGAGGCCGGCAGTGTTTCCGGGGCAATCACCAGTGAATGATAGCGGGTGACGGTCAGCGGACGGTTCAGCCCTTTGAACACCCCCTGCTGATTATGATGGATTGCGGTGGTTTTGCCGTGCATGACTTTACGTGCCTTCACCACCTGTGCGCCAAACGCCTGACCGATAGCCTGATGCCCGAGGCAAACCCCGAGGATCGGAATCTCACCGGCGAAATGACTGACGGCATCCAGTGAAATACCGGCGTCAGACGGCGTACAGGGACCCGGTGAGATCACCAGGTGAGACGGCGATAATTGCTCAATATCACTGAGGCTGACGGCATCATTTCGTTTAACCTGTACATCTGCACCTAACTCACAGAAGTATTGATACAGGTTATAAGTAAATGAGTCATAATTATCGATAATTAATAGCATGATTAATCTATATCCAACTGATATATTTATCTTTTTTATTTTCAAACTGCTGCGTCAGGCACACGTTGACAGCGCCCGGCAACCACAGGGGATTGCACAGTCAGCTTCATGAAGCGGGCTATAATACCACAGCCGGACAGAGAAAATAGCCCGAATGCGGCATGGTACCGCAGAGGCAGATATCGTCTGATTCAGACTATCAGGGAGTTTGACATGCTTACGGGGAATATCCGGAAATATTCCCCTTAGTCTGCACGAAAATACGGTTTATTTTACGATAGTTGCAGAAATAATTTTGATCGGTGTTGACGGTACATTCTGGTAAGGACCGATGTTTTCAGTCTTCACTTTTGAGATTTTATCGACAACATCCATGCCGTTCACGACTTTACCAAACACGGCATAGCCAAAATCACGCTGGCCGTGGTCGAGGAATGCATTATCCGCCACGTTGATAAAGAACTGGCTGGTTGCGCTGTCTTTATCTGCGGTACGCGCCATCGCAATGGTTCCGCGCAGATTACGCAGGCCGTTATCCGCTTCGTTTTTGACAGGCGGGCGGGTCTGTTTCTGATTCATATCCGCCGTAAAGCCGCCGCCCTGCACCATAAAGCCCGGGATGACGCGGTGGAATGTTGTATCGTCATAGAACTTATCTGAGACATACTGTTTAAAATTTTCCACAGTTTTCGGCGCTTTTTCATTATCCAGCGCAATTTCAAAATCACCTGCGGTGGTGGTAAATTTAACATGCGTCTGCTCCGCCGCGAACGCCAGCGAAGTTGCACTGAGGGTACAGGCTGCCACAAATGAAACTAAAACTCGTTTTAACATTCCCAATTCCTTTCAACGAAATAAACTTACACTAATCTTAACGATTTTAATGGGCAATGGCGCGAAGTGCCACCGATTTACTTTAATTTACTTTCACGGCAGGGATGAAGAATTAATATAAGAATTTTTCACGTATTTGTACTGATGATATTTCGCTCACGGCCCGTAATTAAGCAAAATTCGGCGAAATTTTTCATCCCGCTGATACATTTATTCCATTTAACGTGTAAATATAAATATCATACTGATCTTTATGGATAATTTTCATTTACTGATAAAAAACTCAACTTATGCCAAATAAAAAATAACATCCGGACTTATAACCAATAATAAACCGCCCTGATTTTTTATCTTTTTACGCGTAAATATCAGTGTCTTTTCTGCCGGAAACACTTTGTTTTCTCCGGATTATATCTGCTGCCGCCCCCCATCCTATTATTGTTGTCACTTTTTTCATTTCTGAAAATAAACAGGCGCAGTAATCTGTCTGCCGCAGTTCTTAAACAACATGCATTAGGCTATAATCATCCCGGTTTCGACCTGAGGAGAACAGATTTTGACCATTAAAACGCACAACTACCAAGTGACCCATTTTGTCATCAGCGCACCGGATATCCGCCATTTACCGGAAGATACGGGGATCGAAGTGGCGTTTGCCGGTCGCTCCAATGCCGGAAAATCCAGTGCACTGAATGCACTGACACAGCAAAAAAGCCTGGCGCGGACCAGTAAGACACCGGGACGTACCCAGCTTATCAACCTGTTTGAAGTCACTGACGGCTGCCGTGTGGTTGACCTGCCGGGCTATGGATACGCTGAAGTTCCGGAAGCAATGAAACGGAAATGGCAGGCCGCACTGGGCGAATATCTGCAAAAGCGCAACTGTCTGCGTGGTCTGGTGGTACTGATGGATATCCGTCATCCGCTTAAAGACCTGGATATGCAGATGATTGAGTGGGCAGTGGCAATGCAGGTACCGGTACTGGCATTACTGACCAAAGCCGACAAACTGGCCAGCGGCGCACGCAAAAAGCAGCTGATGGCTGTTCGCGATGCTCTGGCAGAACTGAGTGACACCGGCGATATTCAGGTGGAATACTTCTCCGCCCTGAAAAAAATCGGCATTGATAAGTTACGTCTGAAACTGGACACCTGGTTCAGCGAAAGCGACGCAGAGTGATCCCCTCCCGAAACAGATGGTTATTACTGACCATCTGTTCTTTTCTGTAATCATCATCCCTTAGCCAAAAGACCGAAAAAAGCCGCTCTGCCGGCCATAATCTGTCCGACCCCTCTCTTCCCTGCTATACACAATCTGATGATATGTTCACAAACATAAGGATGTGTTTTATGCGGGAAAAAACATTATATATTCTGGCCAACGATTTATACCGTATGGGCAACAGTAGTTCATCCCGGCTGGCGAATGTCAGAAAGAGCGATATTAATACCAGAGAAATTGGTGAAACGGATTTCATTGTTGCTGATAATAACGGTGTGAGTGTATTTACCAAAGAAGGTCTGGATGAATGTCCGCTGAGCGGGTGGGTATGGGAGTTAAAAGCAGGTACTATCCTGCCTGCCGGCCTGACTATTGTTAAACGGGGTTCAAAGGGCCATCATATGATTGTACCGGCGGAAAATATGCCGCTGACAAAATATATCAGCCTGCTGGAAAGTGTGGCCATGTTCTGTGAAAAACAATATATGAAGAGAGCATAACAGATGCGGGTACTCGAACTCAAAATCGACAGAAGCACATTTAACTTACTGTGGAAATCACTCCATGCCAGGGAAGAAGCACTCCTTCGCAGAGTTGAGGAATACGGGGAAGATTCAGATGAAGGTGCTGATGCCCTGAACGATATCATGGCACTCCGCCTTTACCGGAACGAACTCCGGGAAGATGCCGAACCGGTTTTTGATGCGAATGCCTTTCTCACTGACGATTAACCTTTCCCCGCCTTTATTCAGGACAAAAAAAATGCTCCGGTCAGAAGTTGTCTGACCGGAGCAGCTAATATTCAGCTAAATCCGATTACGTGAAGTAAAAGGTCTGAAAGATAGAACATCTTACCTCTGTACCCTACACAAATAACTTTACAGCAAATTTACGGACAAAAAAACCTTTTTTGTAATTTTTTTTCAGATTACGCACGATTCAGCTTGTCATAAAACCGTAAAATTCATCTCAAATGTTCTTTAATTACATATTTATGCGATCTGGATCTATAGGTAGTCCGAGCCTGTCCGCACAAAATAGCAACAAAACAGCACAAATGATGCCGTTTTAATACCATACTGTTATGATAGTCTGAGCGCATCCGGGAGTATGCCTCCCCATTATTCCGAATTATATTAGTGAGTTAGCTATGGCATTACTGACATTACGGCATTTTCCTGATCCCTGCCTGCGGGAAACGGCTCAACCGGTCACGGTTTTTGATGACGACCTGAAAACATTTGTTACTGATATGACAGAAACCATGTATGCCGAACGGGGCATCGGCCTTGCTGCGCCGCAGGTGGGTGTCTGTAAACGTGTGATTATCGTTGATGTCTCTGAAAACCGGGATCAGCCGATGGCGCTGATTAATCCTGAGTTTATTCAGTGTGACGGAGAAATGATGATGATGGACGGTTGCCTGTCCCTGCCGGAGAGTTATACGGAGACACAGCGCTATTCTTCAGTCATGGTCCGCTATCAGGATGTGAACGGTACAGAGCACACTCTTGAGGCAGAGGGATTACAGGCCGGTTGCCTCCAGCATGAAATAGATCATCTCAACGGTAAGCTGTTTATCGACCATCTCTCGCCGCTGAAGCGCCAGCGCATTGAGAAAAAAGTGAAGAAAACCCTGAAAATGCGGGAAGAAAACGCATAACAGAAAAATCCCCCCGGAACACAATACCTTTGCGCTATAGATTTAGTTTGTGGCTGAAAAATGATACCGGATGCTAAGGCTAAATCATTCGGTTTGCAGCGGAACCAGAGCACAATCCCTTTACGCTATAGATTTCAATTCGTGGTAAGGCGGCAAAGGAAGAAATCCGGGGAGCATACACCAGTATGTGACCCGGATTTCTGAGTGCGGCCAACGCAGCCACGGATTGAAAGATGACGCGTAAATTAGTGGGCTTCGTCCCAATTGGCACCGACTCCCGCTTCCACTTTTAACGGCACATCCAGTTTCATCGCTGCTTCCATCAGCCCGCGGATCTTCTCTGCCATCTCTGCCTGCTGTTCTTTTCTGACTTCAAACACCAGTTCATCGTGTACCTGCATAATCATCAGCGCATCGATGTTCTCTTTTTGCAGCCAGTCATCCACGGCGATCATCGCTTTTTTGATGATATCCGCTGCGGTACCCTGCATCGGGGCGTTGATCGCCTCGCGCTCAGCAGCCTTGCGGCGCATACCGTTACGGGAATTGATTTCCGGCAGCCAGAGACGACGGCCTTCCAGCGTTTCCACGTATCCTTTTTCTGCCGCATGTTCACGGGTGCGGGCCATATACTCCAGCACGCCCGGATAGCGTTCAAAATAGAGATCCATATAACGCTGTGCTTCACCGCGCGGGATACCCAGCTGACGTGCAAGACCAAATGCGCTCATGCCGTAAATCAGGCCGAAGTTAATCGCTTTCGCGCTGCGGCGCTGATCAGACGTCACTTCTTCCAGCGGCACACCAAACACTTCTGCGGCGGTGGCGCGGTGGATATCCTTGCCTTCGGCAAAGGCTTTCAGCAGCCCTTTGTCCTGTGACAGATGCGCCATGATACGCAGCTCAATCTGCGAATAGTCCGCCGCCATAATGCAGTAGCCGTCACGGGCGATAAACGCCTGACGGATACGGCGTCCTTCATCCGTCCTGACAGGAATATTCTGCAGGTTCGGGTCACGGGAAGACAGGCGGCCGGTTGCCGTCACGGCCTGGTGATAAGAGGTATGCACACGGCGGGTTTTCGGGTCCACCATCAGCGGTAGTTTATCGGTATAGGTAGTTTTCAGTTTGGACAGACTGCGGTGCTCCAGGATCACACGCGGTAACTCATGGTTATCCGCCAGCTCTTCCAGCACTTCCTCATTAGTTGACGGTGCGCCGCCCGGGGTTTTCTTCACCACCGGCAGATTCAGTTTTTCAAACAGAATGGCCTGTAACTGTTTCGGTGAAGAAAGATTGAATTCTTCACCGGCGATGGCAAATGCCTGTTTTTCCAGCTCATCCAGACGGGCTGTCAGTTGTACTGACTGTGCCGCCAGCACATTGGCGTCGATCAGAACCCCTGTCCGTTCCATACGGGAAAGCACCGGCACCAGCGGCATTTCGATATCCTGATAGACATGCAGCAGGGATTTTTCCGCTTCCAGCTGCGGATAGAGCGCCTGATGCAGCAGCAACGTGATATCCGCATCTTCCGCCGCATAATTGGCGGCTTCTTCCAGCGGGATCTGATTAAACGTCAGCTGCTTTTTGCCTTTCCCGGCGATCTCTTCAAATGTCGTGGTTTTATAATTCAGATGGCGATCGGCCAGGCTGTCCATATCATGACGCCCGGCAACACTGTTGAGCACATAGGATTCCAGCATGGTGTCGAAAGCGATACCGCGCAGCTCCACATCGTAATTTTCCATAATCCCGCGATCAAACTTGAGGTTCTGACCGATTTTACGGATTTTTTCATCTTCCAGAATCGGTTTCATCACCCGCAGCACCTGCTCAGTCAGCAGCTGATCCGGTGCATCCAGGTAATCATGGCCGATCGGCACATAAGCTGCATGGCCCGCTTTTGCGGCAAATGACATGCCGACCAGGCGTGCAGAAAGGTTATCCAGACTGTCGGTCTCGGTATCAAAAGCAAATTCACCAGCTTCACGCAGGATATCCGCCCAGCGGTTCAGTGCCGCTTCATCAAGGATAGTTTCATAGTTTTCATTGCTGATTTCCGGCGCCGTTACCGGTGCTGCCGGAGGTTGTGCTGCGGAGGCGGCACTCACAGCTGTTTTTGATGGTGCGCTGCGGGTGCTTTTCTTCGCCAGCCAGCCGCCGTTTTCCAGATCACTTATCCAGCGTTTGAATTCATACTGCGTGAATAATGCATGCAGCTTATCCAAATCCGGCTCTGACAGCACAAGGGTATCCCAGGTACGATCAAGCTCCACGTCGGTTTTGATGGTCGCCAGGGTGTAAGAGAGATACGCCATCTCTTTGTTGGTTTCCATCTTCGGCGCGAGGGTTTTGGCACCACGGAAGCTCAGTCCGGCAATTTTACTCAGGTCTGTATAGATATCATCCAGACTGCCCAGCCCCTGTAACAATGCCTGAGCCGTTTTTTCACCGACGCCCGGTACGCCCGGGATGTTATCGGAGGAATCGCCCATCAGCGCCAGATAATCGATAATCAGTGACGGCGGAACACCATACTTGGTTTCCACTTCCTCCGGCCCGAGAATGGTATTATTCATGGTATTGATCAGCGTGATGTCCGGCGTCACCAGCTGCGCCATATCTTTATCACCGGTGCTGATCAGCACCGCGCGGCCTTCGGCTGCCGCCTGTTTCGCCAGTGTCCCGATAACATCATCGGCTTCCACACCGGAAACAGATAACAGCGGCATGCCCATCGCGATAACCATGTCATGCAGCGGCGCTATCTGCTCACGCAGATCATCCGGCATCGGCGGACGATGTGATTTATAGGCTTCGAACAGTTCATCGCGGAACGTTTTACCTTTGGCATCAAATACCACGGCAACATGGCTGGGTTCATACTGCATCACCAGGCTGCGCAGCATATTCAGCACGCCGTACATGGCACCGGTCGGTTGCCCGGCACTGTTGGTCAGCGGAGGGAATGCGTGGTAAGCACGATAGAGGTATGATGAACCATCGACTAAAATCAAGGGGTTGTCTGCAATCTGAGCCATAATTGCCTTCACAGTATTAAATGGAGTCTTGCGGGTAGCATGCCACAGACTGCGGCATCCGACGACTATTATCGGCCGCAGCCGTTAATCTTCCCGCACATCAGAACAGGACGGGTACGCCGGTAAAATAAAAAATAACAAACTGTGGATAACTTTGTGGGTAAATTTATGAACCCTATGTAAATCACTGTCTGCAGCGTGATATGCCTGAATCTCATTCAAAAAAATCAATAGGTTATAAACGAATAGCGCAAGATAATCTGCCGTTGTAATCACTTGATTAATGTGGATAGTAAAAAAGCAATGGCGTTACCGCCATTGCTTCCGGGAGATACAGATTCTGAGATTAGTTCTGCTTCAGCAGATAATTGACCGTATCAGAGAACGCTTTGCCGTATTCATTCACATCTTTGACTTCCAGACCGGCGTTGTTGATCTGGTATTTGCCTTTCACAAAGACGGCCGGAACACCGCGTAATTTGTAATCTGCCGCCGCTTTCTGCTGCTTGGCGATCAGCGATTTCACAAAAATGCTGTTAGCGGCGGAGTCATAATCCTCACCGGTCACACCCGCTTTGATAAAGGCTTCACGGACATCAGCAGGGGTTTTGATTGTGCCGGTTTTCTGAATGCCTTCAAACAGGATCGGCGTGACTTTATCCTCAACGCCCATCGCCATTGCCACAGCCCAGGCTTTGGTCATTTCAGGACCCATCGGGCCACCGAGGAAATCAACATGATAGCGCTCATGTTTCGCGCCTTCCGGCAGGTTTTTGCTGATGGATTCCGGCACTTTGAAGTTTTCTTCAAACTGGTAGCAGTGCGGGCAGTAGAAGGAGAAAAACTCCACCACATCCGGCTGATTTGTTACTGGTGTGCTCAGCTCGTTATACTGTTTCCCGGCCACCGGGTTTGCAAAAACACTGAATGACATCGCAAATCCGATCAGCGCTAACCAAAGTTTCTTCATCTTTATCTCTCCTGAAAATCAATAAGGCAGATAACGTGTCAGCGGAGGCTCCGCCAGCACAGCTATCTGTTCAGTCATCAGTGATTGCTGCTGTGACCAGAAATCACTTTCCGCCATCCATGGAAAAGCTTTAGGAAAAGCGGGATCCTGCCAGCGGCGTGCCACCCAGGATAAAAAATGAACCATGCGCATGGCGCGCAGCGGTTCAATCAGTGCCAGCTCGCGCGTATCAAAGTCACAAAACTCCTGATAGGCATCGAGCAGAATGTCCAGCTGATAACGGCGCGAGTCGGTATCCCCGCTGAGCAGCATCCACAGATCCTGCACTGCCGGGCCGTTGCGGGCGTCATCGAAATCCACCAGCCACGGCTCATCACGCCATAAAATATTACCGGGATGACAATCCCCGTGCAGACGAATGGAATGCCAGTCATCGTGCCAGCGGGCAGATGTCTCGCGGATCAGGGTATCCAGCGTCTGTATAAAATCACTCCGCCGCGCCTGCGGGATCAGCGGACACTCCGCAAGAATCTCACGCGGTGTCAGCAGATATTCCTGCAATCCGATCGTCGGCCGGTGCTCAAAACAGCGCTCACGGCTTATCTGGTGCAGCCGTCCGAGCAGACGCCCGGTGCTTTCCAGCTGATCAAGATTATCCGTTTCATACGCCCGCCCGCCGACTGACGGGAACAGCGCAAACAAATAACCGTCCTGTGACAGCAGTGTGTCGCCGTCAAAGGCCAGTGGTGCCGCGACCGGCAGCCCGGCCTGAGCCAGTGTCAGCGTCAGCTCGTGTTCCTCACGGATTTGAGCCTCATTCCAGCGTGCCGGACGATAAAATTTCACCACATAGCGGGTGCGGTTTTCATCGGTAAACTGATAGACACGGTTTTCATAGCTGTTCAGCTCGGTCAGACCGGAATCTAACCAGATGCCGTAACGGCTCAGACTGTCGATCAGGCGGTCAGGCCGGAAATCCTGAAACGTGAAAACCGGCGGAGTCGTCGTCTGCATTACTCTTTGATGATGCCGCGGGCGCGTAACAGCGCCGTTTTAAAATCGTCTTCGTAATCTTTTTTCAGACCCGGAATTGCGTCTGTTGCATCAGAGCCGCGCATTTTCAGGTGATAAATAAGAATATCATCGGTCAGATCTGACAGTTCGCCCTCAAACCCGGCTTCATCCGCCAGTTTCTGCAGCATCTGCATCAGGTTCAGATCAGAATGTTGCTGCCAGACCGGCTGCAGGAGTTCGATAACCTCATTAAGGCGATGACATTTCATAATAAATTCCTTATAAGCAAGATCGTAACACATTACCAATTATCCGCCGCTCCGGAAAGAACAGGACTGTCAGGATGCGTAAATATTGGCTGTCTGTAATAACTGCGGCATATTATCCGTGATTATCACAACCATTGCATTGATATTTGCGTACATAGGTATTCGCGGACATAGATATTTGCGTACATCGATATTCGCGCTCACTATACCGGAATCCTTGTTAAGATAAGTTCAGAATATTTATCAGAGATTGTCAGAGAAACTGAAAATGATGATGCAACTCAGCGGCTGTATTCTTGCCGGCGGCCGGGCCACCCGGATGCAGGGACAGGACAAAGGCCTGATATTACTGGGCGGGCAGCCGCTTTATCAGCACAGTGTAAAACGGCTCGCTCCGCAGACAGATGACATTTTTATCAATGCCAACCGCAATGCCCGGGATTATCACGCCACCGGCCTGCGGGTGGTGGCGGATACATTACCGGACTTCCCCGGTCCGCTTGCCGGGATGCTGGCCGGGCTTGAAAATGCCCTGCACGACTGGGTACTGTTTGTGCCCTGTGATGTGCCGCAGTTCCCGGCGGATCTGGCGGAAAAACTCTGGCAGCAGAAAGGGGATGCCCTGTGCGCTTATGCCTGTGATCACCAGCGGGCACATCCGGCCTTTGCGCTGTGTCACCGCTCACTGATCACCCCGCTGAAAGAATACCTTACCGGCGGTGATCGCAAACTGCTGCTGTTTATGGATAACATCGGCGCAAAAGCCGTCACATTCGATGCAAATCCCGGCGATTTTATTAATCTCAATACCCTTACAGAGTGCCGCGAATGGGAAAAACAGCACCGGCTGCCGCATCCGGTACCGCTGCTGGCGGTCACCGCCTACAGCGGTACCGGTAAAACCACCCTGCTGAAAAAACTGATCCCGCAGCTGCGGGAAAGCGGACTGCGTATTGGCCTGGTTAAACACACTCATCACGATATGGATGTCGATACCCCGGGAAAAGACAGTTATGAGCTGCGCAAAGCGGGAGCTTACCAGACTCTGGTGGTCAGTCAGGAGCGGTTTGCGCTGATGACAGAAACGCCCGGCGGTGCGGAGCCTGATCTGATGCAACTGGCCGCCCGCTTTGATACGCGGGAGCTGGATCTTATCCTGGTGGAAGGGTTTAAAGGTGAATCCGTGCCGAAAATCGCCCTGTTCCGCGATGTGACTGACCGTCCGTATCAGACATTACTGGATGAATTTGTCATTGCCTTTGCCTCTGATAAGCCACGGCAGGATGTCACGGTGCCGCAACTGGATATCAACAATATCACTGCCATCCGCGACTTTATTGTCAGCTGGCTGGAAAACAATCCGTAACCGCCACTCATATCGGGACTGACATAAAATCGTGTTACCCGGCCCGATATGAGTTTCATCTGCATGCTCATACTTTTTATCCTGAAAAAACCATTTAATCTTATTATTTACGTTTTAAAAACGGAGAAATATTGAATATGACGTTATTTGATCTATTCTGAAAACGTATTTGTTGTATTTCCCGAAACAAAAAAATGAGGTTTCTTTATCATGAAAAAGTATTTCGTCACCGCGTGTCTGGTTGCTGCAAGTGCATTTTCCTCAGTGGCTCTCGCTGAACCTGCTGATATTCAGGTTCCGGATAAAATGACCTGTAAAGAATTCGTGAATCTCAATCCGCAAAGCTGGGCGCCGGTTGCCCTGTGGGTGATCAGCAAAGATACACAATACCCGGGCGGTGACTTCGTGGCACTGTCAGAAAAAGGGGTTGCGGAAGCACCAAAAATTGTTGAATTCTGTAAGAAATTCCCGGAAGGCACACTTCAGGATTACCTGGCTGCCCGCAATAAATAACCCCCCCGAATAAATAATGAAGCGCCGGAGATATATTCCGGCGTTTTTATGCCACTATTCCGGCAAACTTTCCGCTGCATATTTGCTACAGTATATCTTTCAGCCGCTTTACCGGATAAAAGATATAATGAGTGATGAACTGATTCTGGTCGATGAACATGATAATACCGTCGGGTACGACGAAAAACTCCGTGTTCATCAGCTCGGGTTACTGCACCGTGCATTTTCTGTGTTCCTGTTTAACAATGCCGGTGAGCTGCTGATCCAGCAGCGTGCGCTCAGCAAATACCATTCCGGCGGATTGTGGGCTAACAGCTGCTGCAGTCATCCCCGGCGCGGGGAATCGCTGGCGCAGGCCACACAGCGTCGTTTGCAGGAAGAGTTAGGTATCGCCTGTCCGTTACAGCCGGCCGGTCATATCATTTACCGCGCCGAAGTCCCGCCATCACTTATTGAGCACGAGTATGATCACCTGTTCACCGGTCACTATAACGGAACATTTTCCCTGAATCCGCAGGAAGTGGCCGCCGTGCGCTGGATATCCCTCACTGAACTGAAAAAAGAGTTACAGAGCCATCCGCAGCAATTTGCCGAATGGTTTAAAGTCATCGCCGGAAAATTTCCGCCATTACAGATAACAATCTCATGACACTGATTACTGAAGAACGCGTACCTTCCGCACAGGAGTACTGTGCGCTGCGTATTAAAGCCGGATTATCGGCAAAATCACTGAAAGCCGCAGAGATCGGGCTGCCCAACAGTTTATATATGGTGACCATCCGTGATGCCGGAACACTTATCGCCATGGGACGCGTAGCCGGTGACGGTGCCTGCAATTTTGAGGTCGTTGATGTTGCCGTTGATCCGGCGTATCAGGGAACAGGACTCGGCCGTCAGATAATGGCATGTATCGATAGATACCTGGCATCTGCCACACTGGAAGGCTCCTATGTCTCGATGATTGCCGATAAACCCGGTTTCTATGAAAAACTCGGCTGGAAATCTGTCGGCCCGGCATCAGAGGGGATGTCGAAGAAGTTCAGGTGATTATCTTCGCTCTCAGGTGTTGTAATAACAAATAATAAAATTCCGGAATATGAATAAGCGTTTTACAGCACCTGAAATAGCGGCACGTTTCTGAATCTGTTAATCATAAATTGATGTGATGACCTGAAAAAAATATAGCCTGATACGCATCATTACAGAAAAATTAATGTATTAATTTAATGTCAATTACTTAACCGGTTGTTTTATATGAGGCGTTCTGTATACTACCTGCGGATGACAGAAGATAAAACATATCAGCTCCTGTTATCTTCTGAATATTTCTGTGTTGTTAACATGCCATCAAAAATGTATAAACCTTTCATTTACACTCATATATATCAGTAATATCAAAAACCAAAACAATCATGCCATGTTCATCTGACCGATACTTAATCGCGTATTCACCATAGTGATTTTATTTCTGTTTACTTATAATAAATATACGTAGATACTTTTAACTAGAGTATATTCAGATGTTATTCCATCTGCGTCTGGTTATTTTTTAAAAATCATATTGCACAGGTTAATTAACCAAACACATCTGAATCTATATCAGTATATTAGTCATTATTTATTTTATATCCGTTAATAATGGCTAATCAGTTTTATACATTACTTTCGGAATATATTATGAAAAAGCATTTAATCGTTGCTGCTTTAATCGCGTCCTTTTCAGGTATCAGTGCAGTGCAGGCAGCGGATGTTACAGCTCAGGCAGTAGCAACCTGGTCTGCAACCGCCAAAAAAGATACCACCAGTAAACTGGTTGTCACACCGTTAGGCAGCCTGTCATTTCAGTATGCTGAAGGTGTGAAAGGTTTTAATACCCAGAAAGGTTTATTTGATGTTGCTATTGAAGGTGATACTACCGCAACCGCATTTAAACTGACTTCCCGTCTGGTCAGCAATACATTAACTCAGTTAGATAACTCAGGTTCCACGCTGACTGTCGGCGTCGATTACAACGGCGAAGCGATTGAGAAAGCGCAGGATACAACTCTGATTGATACTAAGACAAGTAAACTGGGCGGCAATCTGAGCGCACTGTCTCAGGGCTATAAAACGACCGGCCGTACTACCGCACAGGATGCATTCACATTCTCCATCATCGGCGGCACAACTGACGGAACAACTCCGGCAACTGACTATTCCACATTACCGGAAGGTATCTGGAGTGGTGATGTCAGTGTTCAGTTTGATGCAACCTGGACCAGCTGATATTCCGCTGACAGCCTCGTTATCTTTTTAAGGGCAGATAACTGCCCTTCTATATCTTCATATTATGCCACGGAGTTATTATGAAAAAGTATCTGGCTGCCTTCAGTTTGCTGGCAGGCATAATATCACCATCCTACGCTATTGATGTCGGCGATATTTCAACCTTTATTTACAGTGATAAAGACAGTGTCAGTAAAGAAATTAAAAATACAACTGACAGCGGACGACTGATTAATATTTCTGTTGAACGGATCTCATCACCACTGGAAGACGGGCGGGTTATCCCGAAAGAAAGTAATGATGAATTATTATTGTCTCCGGCAAGTTTATTATTACCGGCTGACTCAAAAGAAAATATTCGTTTTTTCTACCATGGTCCGAAAGATAACACTGAGCGTTATTATCGTATTGTCTGGTTTGATCAGGCACTGAGTGATGCACAGAGCAATAATAATAACCGCAGTGCAATTGCCACCGCTTCTGCACGCGTCAGTACAATTCTGGTGGTTTCTCCGCGGAATATAAATTACGGCTACCGTTATGATAACGGCAAACTGACCAATACCGGGAATGGTACGCTGCGCGTGATTGCCTATGGCCCGTGCCTGAAACCATCAAAAGACAATCCGGAAAACGAGTATAAAGAAAATTATTATTTAATGCCGGGTCGTGACCGGACATTTTCCGCTGTTGATGTGACAGATAAAAAAGGCCGCGTTGCATTATGGCAGGCTGAGCAATTTATTTCCGTCAAATAAACTTCCGTTTTTATTAATTACAGGCATCCTCTATGAACAGGTATATTAATCAGACTATTGCGGCATTTCTTACCGCAGGAATAGTTACTGTTATACCTGTATCCGGATATGCTGGTAAACCATCATCCTCTGCTATCCGGGTCGGTGATGTTGTTATTCCTCAGGCATTTGGTAATGCACTACGCGACGGAATGAGTATTCCGCTGTTTATCCATCTGGACGATAATAAAGACAAAAATTCTGATATTCGTATTGGTACTGCCTTTCTCTGGCTGGACGGCGATAAGCTGACAATACGTAATATCGAACCGGATAATGATAACTCACTGCTTAATACCGATACCCATAAGCAATTAACCGCTTTAAGCGAACAGCCGTTTAATGATGAGCTTCGTATTCCTGTTTCGTCAGACAGCGAATTATATCTGGATCTCAAACAACTCAATTTACAACTGGTGATCAGCAAATCTGCATTAGGTACAGTGATGCAGTCCAAAAGCTCAGATATCGGTGAATCCGGTGTCAGTCAGCTCAGCAGCACCCTGAATTATAACCTCGGCGTTTATAATAACCGTGCACGCAACAGCTCAAGTAATACATCCGGTTATCTGTCCCTGGAAAATATCACAGCATTACTTGAGCATCATATTATCCTGAACGGCGCACTTTACGGTCTTGGCAGCGGGCACAATACCAGTACGCTCTACAAAGCCTTATATGAACGTGACTATAATGGTCACCGCTTCGCAGCCGGTTTACTCGACAGCTGGAGTCTCCAGTCTCTCGGGCCGGTCACCGCGATCCCGTCAGGAAAAGTGATGGGATTTTCATGGGGAAACCGGGCCGATTCAACCATTTTTGATAATAACCAATCTGTCACCCCGGTGGTGGTTTTTCTGCCTGCAGCCGGTGAAGTTTATCTCTACCGTGAAGGCCGGTTACTGAGTATCCAGAATTTTGATATGGGTAACCATGAGGTAGATACCCGCTCACTGCCTTACGGCAGCTATGATATCGATGCGGAAGTGATGGTTAACAGTAAAATAATCGAAAAAAGAAGCTACCGAATCAATAAATTATTCACCCGTAATGGCAATAATGCACCGTTCAGCTGGCAGTTCTGGGGCGGCAGTCTGAAGATGGATCGCTGGTATCCCGGCGGCAAACAGACCTCAGATAAAATCACCGCTGAACATACTGTTGTTGAACGCGAAAAAATCACGTCTCTTGCCGGGATTTCCGGCTCCGGTTCTTTCGGGGTTTTCAGCTGGTCAGCAACCGCCTACGGCTATGATAAAAACGCCATTCTGGAAACACAGGCATCCGTTCCGGTCTCCGATAAAGTTAATATCAATATCCAGAATATGGTTGCCAATGACGGCTCACACAGCAATATTGCCAATATCAGCGCAACATTGCCGGGCGATTTCAGTTCTGTCTGGATAACCAGAGAGAAAACCAATATCGGGGATCGGATACGGCGCAGTGATGTTGACAGCCTCTCTGTCGGGGGAACAATAAACCTGGGCGCAGCCTGGTCACCACTGGGTACACTGACAGCAAGTTATACTGATGATAAAACACATGAAAACCGTTATTACACCGTAGATTATAATCAGAACCTGTATTCAGGTTCATGGGGTAATCTGAGTATGCGGGTCGGTATGCAGGCCTATAACAATACGAATAATAACAATACCGGAAAATATGTTTCACTGGATTTCTCATTGCCGCTCGGGAATTGGTTCAGTGCAGGTATGACCCATCAGCGTGGTTATACTATGGCTAACGTTTCCGCCCGGAAGCATTTCGATGACGGCGCGGTACGTACCCTAGGTGTGAACGCATCACGGGCTGTTTCCGGTAATACCGGCGATGATAAAACACTCAGTGGTGGTGCATATGCGCAATTTGATACCCGTTACAGCAAAGGCACCGTCAATATCAGCAGCGGAGCCGACGGATACGTCAATACCAGTCTGACAGCCAGCGGATCCGCCGGCTGGAATGGTAAATATATTGGCGCCAGTGGTATGACAGACGGTAATGCCGGTCTTATTTTTAATACCGCTATCGATAATGACGGCTTATTAAGTGCCGATGTTAACGGCCGCAGAGTGGAACTGAAAAACGGATATAACTACCTGCCGGTATCATCCTATGCTCAATATGATATTGAAATCATGAACAGCAAGAAGTCCACCGCCAGCTATAATATTGCCGGTGGCCGGAAAACAAAAGTAACCCTCTATCCGGGGAATGTCGCTGTTATCGAACCGGAAATAAAACAGATGGTTACGGTATTTGGCAGATTCAGAGCGGAAGATGGCACATTACTCACCAATGCACATATTAATAATCATATCGGCCGGACACGTACTAACGAGGCAGGTGAATTTGTGATGGATATTGATAAAAAATTCCCGGTTATTGATTTCAGTTACGGCAATAATCAGACCTGTGAGGCTGAACTGAACTTAACCGGCAGCAACGGCGCAATCTGGGTGGGTGATGTGGTCTGTACCGGTCTGAAAACATATGCACAAATACAATCATCAGGGAAAAATTATGAAGGTTAATCATTTTGTTACTTCACTGATACTGGTCATTGCCATACTGGGCAGCACCCCGTTTTTTGCTTCTGCGGCAATCACCAAAAATCAGCTCCCTGATGGTGCAGAAAGGCAGTTTGCTTTTATCGAAAATAATACAGATAACAACTATTTTGTGACCCCTCTCGGTCCCCGTGATCCGCGAATGGGTGGTGCAAACCGATGGACCGGGCTGAAATATCAGGGTTCCGGCACCGTTTACCAGCAAAGCCTGGGATATATCGATAACGGATATAATACCCCTCTCGTTGCCGGCTACCGGTTTGATATGTGGCTGGAAAATACCCCGATCCGGAATCCTCTGCTCGGACTTCGTTGTATCAACTGGTATGCAGGCTGCAATATAGAAACCAGTCTGATACCTCCGCAGACAACTGACAATAAAGGTTTTTATGGCACGGTTGTCACCAGCGGCGGTGCAAAATGGATGCACGGCATGATGTCCGACCCGTTTTATGAATATCTCAAAGGTATGGCGGTCGGCGATATGCTGAATATGGAGATCAATACCTGCCAGACTGCTGTTCAGTATGATGCCGCCCGGGGTGAGCGTTGTATCGATCAGAAAACCGGTACATGGAATGCTGCCGTCATGCACCACCGGAAAGGGGCGCATATGTCACTGCATAATACTAATTCGCTCTCCGAAGTATTTATTAACAGTGATGGTATTCCGCTGATTGGTGAAGGAAACAGTGACTGTAAGGTCATGACCATTGGCCGGAAGAGCGGGCTTGCCTGTAAAATGGTGAACTACACCCTGCAAACCAGCATGAGTAACGTGACAATCCACATCTTCCCGGCGATTAACAATGCCGCACTGGCCTCCGCAATTGCCGCTGATGACATGCAATTCAGCCTGAATGGTTCAAACTGGAAATATGTGCTTAATAACGCGTATTACTACACATTCAATGATCTGAAATCCGCAGATTCTGTCTATATTTTCATGTCGAGTGATTTTTTTAAACAGATGGTAAAACTGGGGATCGCGGATTCAAATACCCGTGACTTATTTAATATCCGTTTTCAGAATACAGAGTCACCGGAATCCGGCTGGTATGAATTTTCCACATCAACGGCGCTGATTATAAAGCCACGCGACTTTGGCGTCAGTATCATATCAAAAGAGTATGAACTTCATCCGCACCGTGAGGGGAAAGTTGAACATATGGCTCCTCCGCTCGATTTCGAATATATTGTGACAACCAGCGGACGGACGAAAGCAGACCAGGTTTTAATTAATGTCACCGGCCCGTCACAATCACTGGGCGGAAAAAGTTACTGTATATTTTCCTCTCCGGACAAAAACGTCAACGTTCCGTTTCCGGGCTACCTGAGCTTTATAACGCAAAACGGAAAACAGGTGAAAGACGCCGGATGTAACGGTACCTGGTATGATATGACAGATGCATTATGGACAGCTACTCCGTGGACAGACATCTCCGGTGATCCGGGATTTCTGAATAAAACCACCGTTATGTTCAGCATTCCGATGGATAATAAAATATCGGAACGAACCGTGGAAAATAACGGCTGGTTTGGTGAGGTCAGTGCATCCGGCGAAATACACGTACAGGCAACATGGCGTAACGTTCAGTAACTGAAGGAGAATTCTGTGCTACGGTATTTAACTTTCATTATCGCGCTTGGTACCGTATCACTACCTGCGGCGGCGATTTACATCGGGAATATCACGTTCACACTGCCGTCAGATCAGAATTTCACATCAAAAAATGTTCTGAATAATAACCAGAGCGCGCGGATCTATCAGGTCAGTATTATCGGGATAGACAGCCCCGGTGAATCAGAAACCCGGACCAGACCCGCTGATGGTGAATTACTGTATGCACCGAAAGCAATGGCTCTGAGCGCCGGACAATCTGACTATTTTAAATTTTTCTACCATGGCCCGCAGGATGATAAAGAACGTTATTACCGCGTTTCATTCCGGGAGATCCCCCCGGAAAACCGGGCCGGACAAAATACCACCGGCGGAAAAATCAATATCGCACCGGTCATCATTATGGATTCAATTCTGGTCGTACGTCCGAGAAAAATTCATTTCAGTTATGACTGGGATAAAAAAAATCATACGCTGACCAATAACGGAAATACCTATTTTAAAATACTGCTGAAAAATGGCTGTCACTCATCGGAAGAAGACAGCGACAGCTACTATTTACGTCCCGGTGAGGTATTACGCAGCCCGGCACTGCAACGTTCCGGTGAAAAATATATTCTTTATAATGAGAAATTTATTTCACTTTCTGAGGAATGCAATAAATAGCAGCAGTTAAAAACCTGACGATAAGCTACGGCTAAAAAAGCATTTACCGGTAAATAATGGCATGAGATGAACGTTCCCTTCCCTTACAGATATATTTAAAAGGAACGTTCATCCGGCTCTGTTATACAAAACCCGGCAGAATAATTATAAACTGATTTTATTTAAAGACTATTCAGCAACTCCCGCCGGTAAGGTAATGCAGTCATAGCCCCTTTCGCTGTTGTCGCCAATGCACCGCAGACCTGAGCCTGCCTGATTATCGTACTGAGTACCTGCTCATTCTCCGCCAGTCCGTATATTGCAAGACCTGCCAATAAACCGGCCACAAATGCATCACCGGCTCCGGTGGTATCAACAGTAACAACAGGTGTTGCCGGGAAATGCTGTGTTTTTCCGTCCCAATATACCATTACTCCCTGTTTTCCCAGGGTTACCAGTAATAGCTCAGGAGAATACTTCGCCGCCAGCAGATCAATTCCCCGCTGAATATTCGTTTCACCACTGATAAAAAATAATTCTTCCTCTGATAATTTTACAACAGATGCAAACGTCAGTGCTTTATGCAGACAATCCCGCAGTAATGTTTCATCCTGCCATAAATCGGTACGGATATTGGGGTCAAAACTGACACGCCCCCCTGCATTACATATCTGAGCCATCGCCTGAAATGCTGTACTCCGGCATGGTTCGGCACTTAGTGCAATAGAGCAGACATGAAGCCATTCATTTTCATGAAATACCGGTAAGTCTTCCTGCTCCAGAAAAAGATCAGCCGAAGGACGAACCATAAACGTGAATGTCCGCTCACCATACTCATCAAGTTCCACCACAACAACTGATGTCCGGTGGCGGGGGTCACGGACCATATACGCTGTATCCACTTTTTCATTTGTCAGCGTCCGGTACATAAAACGACCAAACGGATCATCCCCCACCCGGCCGATAAAACCACTTTTCCCGTCAAGACGAGCAATACCGGCTGCCACATTGGCCGGAGCGCCTCCCGGAAGCTGCAACAGACAACCCGGTTTATCCGTTAATAAATCAACAACTGCATCACCTAAAACCCATACTTTTGATGTCATAATTAACTCCGCTGACAATTTCAAATCAAGCTAAAACGATTAAGCCACCACACCAAAAGATACAGCCCCGATAAATACGGAATAATAGTAACGCTATTCAGGGAGAATCTTACGGCATAAACTATGCGGAATACCGGCGCATTTTCCGGTTACAGCTATTCACACTGAGGCCCGATTCAGCCACGGCGAAGAAATACAAACTGTATCATGGTGCGTTTCACCGTTAATAATATGCAGGGCACTCTGCCTTCCTATTTCATAATGCGGCAATTGCACTGTTGAAAGTGGCGGAATAAACAGCCCTCCGATCCCGACCATATTGTCATAACCGGTCACAGCAACATCAGCAGGAATATTCAGTCCGCAGGCCAGTAAAATCTGATATACAATAAACGCGATTCTGTCATTTCCGCAGATAACAGAATCAAACTCCGGTTTACCGTGACGGATATACCTGCGCACCACATCCGGAATATCGGAATAATGTTCATCAGATAAATAATGATGCGGTAAGTTTCCGGTATCCACACCATAATCCCGGAAGGCACGCGTCAGGCCTCTTATACGGCGGGCTGTCGCCGGATGTTCAGCCGGCAGGTACAGGCACAGGGGCCGCCGGCGGCCTGCATTCAGCAATGCACTTACCGCATCATATTGTCCGCTTTCATCATCTGGTATATAAGACGCTGTCGATGTGTTAATACTTTCACAATTCGCCAGCACCAAAGGAACTTTCAGCATCCGTCCTGAAATTTCGACCTGCCGCAGACCCATTGTGGTAAAAATTATTCCGTCCGGGCGATGCGAGAGCAAAAGATCCGCAATGGATTCCGGATTATCCTCTGCCAGCATATTGACGATATAGCTGTTCCAGCCGTACGAGCGGGCCGTTTCCTCAACAGATAAAATAATATCAACACAGAATGGTGATGTTGCGGTATCCAGTGCTAACACACCTATCGTCCGCGGCCCCTGCCCTGAACGGGTGCTGCGTATCATCCGCGCCGACAAATCCGGCGTGTAGCCGGTTTTGCGGATGGCATCCTGAACACGAGCCAACGTTTCTTTTTTTAGTTTATCCGGCTTGTTGATAGCTCTTGATACGGTCATCATGGAAACTTCAGCCAGCTTAGCCACATCCTTCAGAAATACCATCCTTCCTCCCCGATTGCTCTGGCTGCTTTCTTAATCCCGGAAATAACGGTCACACCCGACGACCGGAGAGAGTATAGCAACCAATAATATAATTATTTATTCCACCTATCAGAGTAACGTGACATTAGTCACAAAACCTCAGTGTTAACATTAACATTAGTGATTAACATCCGGTTATCACCTTATTCGGGTTTTCGTAAAACAGTATTGACATTAAGAATATGACCAATCCAACGAAAGAGAATCTGCCCATGAGTAATAAAATACGTATTAATCGCTATGCTTACATGACTCTGAGCGGCCTGTTATTCACATTCTTCTGGACATGGTCATCAGTGTTTTCTTTGGTATCACTCTGGCTCAGCCAGAAAGTCGGTCTGAAGGGAACAGATACCGGTATTATTTTTTCCGTTATCAGTCTGACAGCATTTTGTGCTCAGCCGCTGTACGGATTCATTCAGGATAAACTCGGTTTACGTAAAAACTTACTGTTGTTTATCGGCTTACTGCTGCTTATCAGCGGTCCGTGGTTTATTTTTGTCTGTACCCCGCTGTTACGGTGGAATATTGTTTCCGGTGCTATCAGTCTGGGTGTTTACGTCGGGGCAACTTTTTTTGCAGGCATAGGAGCACTGGAGTCTTATACTGAACGGGTCAGCCGCATTGCCGGATTTGAATATGGCCGTGCCCGCATGTGGGGCTCTCTTGGCTGGGCTGGTGCCACATTTTTAGCAGGGATATTATTTAATATCGATCCTAATCTGAACTTTGCAATGGGATCTGTTTCTGCGGTCCTGTTTCTGATTTTATTATGGACGCTGCGGGACGTACGGCCTCACGCAATGAATGAACTTGAATTCGGAAAAAGCAATGCACTGACATACTCAGATGCCTTTGCTCTGCTTCGTATGCGTTCATTCTGGTCACTGGTTATATTTGTCTGCGGGGTCAGTGTCTATAATGTGTATGATCAACAGTTTCCGGTATATTTCGCTTCCATGTTCACCGATGTGAATGAAGGAAATGAAATGTTCGGATACCTGAATTCCCTTCAGGTTTTTCTGGAAGCAGGCGGAATGTTCCTCGCACCTTTTCTGGTAAACCGCGTCGGAGCCAAAAATGGCCTGCTTATCAGCGGATTTGTGATGGCGTTACGTATTTTCGGATCAGGGCTTGCAGCGGATGCTGTCACTATTTCACTGATGAAATTACTGCATGCAGTAGAACTTCCTATCCTTCTGATTTCACTATTTAAATATATAACAACTGTATTTGATAAACGCTTATCAGCAACGATTTATCTGGTCGGATTCCAGTTTATTTCCTCACTATGTGCGGCGATTCTGTCCCCGCTGGCAGGGTACGGTTACGATACCCTGGGCTTCGCCGATACCTATATGATCCTCGCCTCCATCGTTCTGATCATGACGATAGTATCAGGACTGCTGCTTAAGCAAACCGGCACACCCGGAACCCGCCACATCACCATTGAAAAACGGACGGTAATATGATGAAACAACAACTTCTGGACGCGCAATCAGCACTTGAACAACTCCGCTCCCGGCGTGGTGACCAATTCTATCCTGACTTTCATCTTGCCCCGCCGGCCGGATGGATGAATGATCCGAACGGGCTTATCTATTTTAACGGGTATTATCACGCCTTTTATCAGCATCATCCGGTTAATGCAGACTGGGGGCCAATGCACTGGGGGCATGCAACCAGCAAAGATATGATCCGATGGCAGCACGAACCGATAGCGCTGGCTCCCGGAGCAGAATATGACCGTGATGGCTGTTTTTCCGGTTGTGCTGTTGATGATAACGGTGTGTTATCACTCATTTATACCGGACATGTCTGGCTTGGTGATGAAGGAGATGACAGTGCTATCCGCGAGGTTCAGTGTCTGGCGACAACAACTGACGGGATACATTTCCGGAAACAAGGCGTTGTGCTGACGCCGCCTGATGGCATCATGCATTTTCGCGATCCGAAAGTCTGGCGTGAAGATAATGTATGGTGGATGGTTCTGGGGGCCCGTGATGCCTCAGATACAGGACAGGTATTACTGTATCGCGGAACGTCACTGAGAGAGTGGCAATTCGATCGTGTTCTGGCTCATGCCGGTTATGGCAACAGTTATATGTGGGAATGTCCTGATTTTTTCCGCTGCGGTGAACATCACTATCTGATGTTTTCACCACAAGGCATGCAACCTGACGGTTATCAGTACCGTAATCGTTTCCAGAGCGGTACTATTCGGGGACACTGGCAGCCCGGTACTGTATTTGCGCAAACACAGAAATTTCAGGAGCTGGATCACGGGCATGACTTCTATGCTCCGCAGTCTTTTACCGCGCAGGACGGACGCCGTATCGTCATGGCATGGATGGATATGTGGGAATCACCAATGCCGTCAAAACAGGAAGGCTGGGCCGGATGTATGACACTGCCGCGGGAATTATTCGAACGGGATGGACGGTTATGTCAGCGCCCTGTCCGTGAAACAGCGTTATTACACCGGGAAAGTACCCCGGTAACCAGCGGTATACTACATGGCAAAAAAGTATTAGCTGAAAATATCGGTGCGACAGAACTGGAAATAACCTGGAATACCGCAGAGAGTCATGCCGAACGTTATGGTATACGGCTGGGCAATGCCATGGAATTATATGCCGATAATCAGCAAAAACGCCTGATACTGTGGAGATATAATCCCGGCGACAATTCAAACAGTTACCGCAGTATTGCATTACCGGAAGGAGAGCAACTGACACTCCGTGTATTTATTGATCGTTCCTCTGCGGAAGTCTTTGTTAATGACGGGGATGCAACGCTGTCCAGCCGGATTTACCCGCAACCGGGTACCCGCGAACTCGCCTTATTTGCCGACGTGGGAAGTGCTGTAATATCCGCAGGCACTCTGCGGAAACTGGGATAATCTGAAAAAACGCAGCCGGTAACCCTGTTTCCCGGATAATCCGGCTGCGGTTTTCTGTCAGCGCATAGTCACAAACTCTTCCGCTGCTGTCGGGTGAATGGCCACGGTGTTATCGAAATCTTTTTTGGTTGCGCCCATTTTCAGTGCAACCGCAAAACCCTGAAGGATTTCGTCCATACCATAGCCGATGCCGTGGATGCCGACGATTTTCTCGTCTTTACCCGCACACACCAGTTTCATTTTGCATGGCTGGCGGTGGCTGGTGACCGCGGTATACATGGCGGTGAAAGAGGATGTGTAGCATTTCACATTGTCTGCGCCGTACTGCTCAATCGCCTGCGGTTCAGTCAGACCCACGGTGCCGATAGCCGGGTGGCTGAAAACAACGGTCGGGATATTGGTGTAATCCAGGTGTTCATCCGGTTTGTTGTTGAACAGACGCTCAGAGAGACGGCGGCCTGCGGCAACCGCAACCGGTGTCAGTTCAACTGCACCGGTGTTATCACCCACCGCGTACAGGCCCGGAACCGAGGTGTTCTGGTATTTATCCACCTGAATATAACCACGGTCATTCAGTTGCACGCCGGTCACATCCAGATTGATATTGTCTGTTGCCGGTTCACGGCCGATAGCCCAGATCAGGCAATCCACAGTCTGCTCGTGGCCATTTTCCAGTTGCAGGGTCAGACTGCCGTCCGCATTTTTCACAACGGCTTTCGGTACAGAGTTGGTGTGCAGTGAAGGCCCTTCGGTGTTCATGACTTCTACCAGCGTTTCGGTGATCAGCGGGTCAAAGTTACGCAGCGGCGCATGTTTGCGGACAAACAGGTGTGTTTCGCTGCCCAGCGCATTCAGCACCCCGGCCAGCTCCACAGCGATATAACCGGCGCCGACAACCGCCACACGCTGCGGCAGGGCTTTCAGTGCAAAGAAACCGTCAGAATCAATCCCGTATTCCGCGCCCGGAATGGACGGCGGAACCGGACGGCCGCCGGTGGCGATCAGGATATGATCCGCCGTGTACGTTTCGCCGTTCACTTCCACAGTATGCGCGTCTTTAAAGCGGGCAAACCCGGTGATCACGTCCACTTTGTTATTGCCGAGAACGCGCTCATAAGACTGGTGAATACGATCAATATATGCAGAACGGCTTTCCAGCAGTTTGTCCCAGCTGAAGTGGTTGATGGTGGTATCAAACCCGTAATCCGGGCCGTACTGGCGAATGGCTTCTGCAATCTGCGCACCGTACCACATCACTTTTTTCGGGACACAACCGACGTTAACACACGTGCCGCCGAGCGCCTTTGCTTCAATCAGGGCACATTTCTGCCCGTACATCGCAGCCCGGTTTACAGACGCAATACCGGCACTGCCGCCGCCGATTGCAATATAATCGTAATGTTTGCTCATAGTTGGCTCGTTCCATTTATCAGTCAATACATAAACACCCGCTGCTGTCATGCCCGCAGCGGAAACGAATTATTCCGGTGTGATCCATTCAACCAGTGTATGCCCTGTGCCTTCCGGCACCAGGACTTTATGCAGCCACGGCAGAACAGATTTCATCTGCGATTCCAGCTTCCACGGCGGGTTAATCACGATCATACCGGATGCGGTCATACCGCGCTGATCACTGTCAGGACGCACTGCCAGTTCGATTTGCAGAATTTTGCGGATACCGGTTGCCTGAAAATCTTTTACCATCCGTTTGATCTGCTGGCGCAGCACCACCGGATACCAGACAGCATAAGTGCCGGTGGCAAAACGGCGGTGGCCTTCCTGAATCCCTTTAACAACGGCCTGATAATCACTTTTCAGTTCATACGGCGGGTCAATCAGCACAAATCCGCGCCGGGATAACGGCGGTAACTGTGATTTCAGTTGCTGATAGCCATCTTCCCGCACCACACGGGCACGATTATCACGGCTGAATTCATTACGCAGCAGCGGGAAATCAGACGGATGCAGTTCGCTGATATTTAACTTATCGTAGTCACGCAGCAAATGTGCGGCGATCAGCGGAGAACCCGGATAAAAACGCAGATCACCGCGCGGGTTCAGTGCGCTCACTGCTTCAAGATACGTTTTCAGTTCTTCCGGTACCGATTCCTGCGCCCAGATACGGGCGATCCCTTCCAGGTACTCCCCGGTACGCTCCGCGTGCTCGCCACTGAGCTGATAACGCCCGGCACCGGCGTGCGTATCCAGATACAAAAAAGGTTTGTCTTTCTCTTTTAATGATTCAATGATCAGACTCTGGACGGTGTGTTTTAACACATCCGCATGGTTGCCGGCGTGAAAGCTGTGGCGGTAACTAAGCATACAAGGGCCTCAGATGGTCGGGTGTGAACCACCCGGAACAAGAATATCAGTACAGATTGAAGTACTCAGTATAACCTGATTTCAGCAGGAAAGAACCAATGCCCTTTCCTCATCTGTGCGGCGTGATAATGAACCATTATCATTACAGGTAGTCATAAAATGACGACTAATATAAAAAACGAGGTAAACATGACACGTTTTACAACCGCCGTTCTGGCACTGGGAACATTACTGGTAAGCACCTCTGCACTGAGTGCGCAGAATGGCTGTGATATCAAAAAGAGCAAAATTCAGGAGCAAATCAGCTATGCCAAAGCACACGGCAATACACACCGGGTGCAGGGGCTGGAGCGGGCTTTGCAGAATGTGAATACTTACTGCACACCAAACAGCCTGCGTGATGATGCCCGCGATGAAGTCAGCGACCGGACAAAAGAAGTCGCTGAACGCAAAGCGGATTTACAGAAAGCCGTTGATAAAGGTGATATCAGTAAGATTGCCAAACGCGAACGCAAACTGGCCGAAGCCGAAGCGGAATTAAAAGAAGCGCAGGCGGAACTGGATACATTATTAAAGTGATAACACTGCTGCCGGTTTTTTGAAAATAAAAACCGGCAGGCCCGGTTAAATTTCGGTTACTCTTAACCCGCCAAAATAATTAGTCAGATGAAAGCGGATTTCAAAATTCCGTGTTCCCGGGTGAATATTCAGGCGGCGCTGAATTTCTGACCCGACAGTTATCAGTGCCGTATAAGCATAGCCGCTCCGGAACGGATAATTTTGCGTTGAAATACAGTGTTCCCGGCTGACAGCAGACTGCTCCGGAGTAAAAGTCTGTGTTAACAGCCGTTTATTCACACTCCCGATCTCATTAATATCCAGCCGGATAATTTTTTCATCACCCTGCGGACGGATCAGCAGACAGACCTGATCTGAAACAACCATGACTTGTGCCGGTAAATACGGCCCTTCGGGTTTATAAACACATCCGGTGATAAACAACGGAATAATAAGCATCAGAAAAGAGAGATTCTTTTTCCTGTTATTACGGAAAAAAACATATTTATTATTCATATTATGAACACATTATAAGGTGATATTTACTTAATTGTTTTAAGCGCTAATACGCTGATTAATTAAATATTATTATCCCTGTTAATCAATCGGTAAATTCTGAAGCCGGTTATATCCGGTTCCGGTCAGAGCCTGAATTGTTCATCCGGTTAGTCCTGTAGTAAACTTAAACGGAATCAATTTCCGAACAAGCGAGGATACATGACCCGGGAACACGACACACCGGAAGATGACAACAGCACATCATCATTAAAACCCCTGCGGAAGAATTTTGATGAAGGGATAAAACAGGGAAAAAAAGCCCTGAAATGGAGTGTGAAAGCCGGAAATTATATCCGCAATATTCCGTTTATTTCTCATCTGATCCGCACAGCAACCCGCTTTAATGACAGAATGGGCAGCCCGTTCGGTGCAGCGATTACCTATTTCTCGTTTTTATCCATGATCCCGATCCTGATGGTCTCTTTTGCCGCAGCCGGTTATGTGCTGGCCTTCAATCCGGAGCTGCTGACCCGGCTTATCCGCGGTGTCGCCAACAGTATCAGCGATCCGACACTCGCCGGCACCATCGAGCGCAGCATTGATACCGCTATCCGCCAGCGTGCGACGGTCGGGTTAACCGGTCTGGCGCTGGCTCTCTATTCGGGGGTGAACTGGGTGGGTAATCTGCGGATGGCTATCCGTGCGCAATATCACGACCAGTGGGAGCCGGATATTGAAGTGAAAGAAAATATGTTCCTGCGCTATCTGCGCGATTTCCTGGCGCTGATCGGCCTGCTGGTGGCGCTGGTGGTCACCCTGTCCCTGACGTCTATTGCCGGTGCCGCTCAGGCCCGGATTGTCGCGTTTCTCGGCCTGGATGCAATTGAGTGGCTGCGTCCCGCCTGGACAGCGATCGGCCTGACAATCTCTATCCTCGCCAACTATCTGCTGTTTACCTGGATTCTCTGGATACTGCCGCGGATGAAGCTGAACCGCAAATCACTGCTTAAAGGCACGCTGCTGGCCGCGATCGGGTTTGAGATCCTGAAAACCATTATGACCTGGCTGCTGCCGAATATGGCGGCTTCCCCGTCCGGTGCCGCATTTGGTTCTGTTATCGGCCTGATGGCCTTTTTCTATTTCTTCGCGCGGCTGATCCTCTTTTCTGCTGCCTGGATTGCGACTGACATCCAAAAAAATAAAACCGCCTGAGATTTTGGCTGCAATATGGTATGAATATCAGTCAGTGTAACGGATACTGAACCGTTACCGGCTGATATTCAGACAGTTGCAGACCAACACATCTATCAGGAGTCACTATGCCATTCATCAATATCCGCATCACCAAAGAGGGTGCGACCGCAGAACAAAAACAAAAGCTGATTGAAGGTGCCACACAATTACTCGTTGATGTGCTGGGGAAAAATCCGGCCTCAACCTTTGTGATTATTGATGAGGTGGAAACCGACAACTGGGGTGTCGGCGGGCAGACCGTAACAAAACTGCGCGCCGGTGCGAAGAAATAATCATGCCGGTACAGAATTTGTCATCCCTGCTACAGGATGTTCAGCCGGAAGGTTTTGCCACGGCATTTTACTTCACCGGTGCAGGTTGTGACCTTCCGGACGGAGCAGCACACGGCGGGCTGAGCAAACACGACAGCACGCCGGTCACACCGGATACCCCGGTGCGGATCGCCAGCAATACCAAAACCTTTACGGCAGCAGCGGTATTGCGCCTGTATGAACAACAGAAACTCAGTCTCAGTTCACCTGTCGCCCCACTGCTTTCCCCGCAGTATGTCCGCTGGCTGACAGAGGCGGGTTATGATCTGAACGCCATCACCGTACTGCATCTGCTCAGTCACAGCAGCGGGCTGTATGACCATGCTGATGAAAAATATATCCGCGACGTACTGGCTGATCCGGAGCACCTCTGGACACGGGATGAACAGATCCGCCTGTATGTCAGCCGGGGTTATCCGCTGATGAAACCGGGTCTTTGTTATCTGTATTCTGATACCGGATATCTGCTTCTGGGGGATATTATTGAGCGGGTCACACAGCTGCCGCTGGCACAGGCTGTCCGGCAGCTGCTGCGCTTTGATATGCAGGGCATGGAATCCGCTTACTGGGAACTGGAAGAACCGGCTCCGGCGGGTCTTCCGCCGCGGGCACATCAGTATCTCGGCAATACCGACGGGGATACCATCAGCCCGACAATGGATCTTTGGGGCGGCGGCGGGCTGATTATGTCCGTAAGCGCCCTCGCCGCTTTTATGGCGAATCTGTTTGAGGGACGTATTTTTGATAAACCGGAAACCCTTGAAATCATGATGAAACAAGGCAGCCATGACGGTGCGGAAGCGTACCGTTGCGGTGTGATGGTCACAGAGCGGGACGGGCAGACACTCTGGTATCATTTGGGATTCTGGGGAACCGCCGCTTATTATCATCCGCAGAAAAAAATTGCGGCGGCGGGATTTGTGAATAACCGGGATACCCGGCCGTGGCTGATGAATCTGCTGGAAAGCAGCTTGTGTCAGGACGATGAATAGTCATAAAAAAAGGGTATCTTGCAGATACCCTCTTTATTTCATATCGTTACCAAAAATCAGGCACTGACACCGTCGGTATTATTATCTGCCGCCGGTGGCTCGGCATTACCGTTTTGCCCGCCTTTTTTAGCCGGAGCCTGAACCGGTGCTTCCGGTGCTGCCGGTTTCACCGCCGGTGACGGCTCTGCTGCCTCCGGGGTTACTGCCTGTGCTTTAGCCTGCTCTGCTGCGGCTTTCTCTGCCGCTGCCTTTTCCGCAGCGGCTTTTTCAGCCAGTTCCGCATCAGCCGCAGCCTGTTTCTCCGCCGCCGCAACGGCTTTCTCCGGATGCATTATCTTATCGAACTGCGCGCGCAGCTGATCCACATTCATTTCTGTCTCGCCTTTAGGCTGAGTAAAGAAGAATGCGGTATCCTGCTCTAAAATCGCATGAATTTCGGTATTCAGAACTTCCGGTGTCAGATTATTCAGAAATGCCTGACGCAGACGCTGATACTGTTCCGGCGGAATATCAATGATATTACTCTGCTGGGACATCAGACGCTGGTTGATCAGAATATCGCTGGTGGTACGGGCATAGATAGCAAACAGCTGCTGAAGCTGGGCCTGTTTCATGGCAATCAGAGCATTGAAATTCTCAGCAGAAATACCTTTCTCTTTCAGAACAGCCAGTTCACCCGCCAGTTCCGGGACAATCCCCGGCATTTTTTCATTCGGTGCACGCAGGCTGAGCATGCAACTGGCACGCTGGTACTGCATCCGGCAATCCATGTTCATCGCCATGAATTTTTCATTTTTCCTGCCGATGCCCTGCTGTAATGAACCGAAAATTGCTTCGCGGGCAAGGTCATTTAACCAGTAGCGGTTCAGTGCCTCCGAATCTTTGACAGAAGACCAGTTCAGATCCCAGACCAGTGCCAGCATGTCGTCTTTCTGATTTTCATTTACGGCATGGACTGAGCGCGGTTTCATCCGCGGCAGTGTGGCCACACTGACCGGCGCCTGACGTTTGCCTTCCAGGGAACCGAATGCTTTGCTGATACCCTCTTCCAGTGCACGTTTATCAACCG
The DNA here is from genome assembly GCF_032989665.1 of Morganella sp. BCCO 40_0007. NCBI lineage: Bacteria > Pseudomonadati > Pseudomonadota > Gammaproteobacteria > Enterobacterales > Morganellaceae > Morganella > Morganella sp. BCCO 40_0007. Next base: position 53,955 of record NZ_JAVBIN010000004.1, read on the forward strand.
GACCGGCAACATACAGTGTCGCCATATCCGGCGTGTACCAGCGCTGATAGAAGTTGCTCAGCGCTTCGATATCAATTTTGCCCGCAGGCGGCGGAACCGGGTCAAACCCCTGCAGAGTGGTGCCTTTTATCCGGGCACGCCAGATAGGATCATTGATATTCGGCGGATAGGTGGCGACAGGTGAATCCGGTGCGGCCAGAGCGGCGGCAACGGTTTCCTGATTAAAAATTCCGTGACCGGAGACATCCGCCATCCAGCTCAGTGCCGCTTTCAGCACCTCCGGATTATTATTCGGCAGGCTCAGGTTATAAAGTGTGAAATCATAAGAAACAATCGCCGGCGGCAGTGGCATATCCGGGCTTATCCCGTTACGCAGCAGGTTCGATAACTGCTGTGTGTTCAGGCTCTGACTGTTGAACATAACCACTTTCGGAATGAGATAAGCAAACCCTTTTTCAGCCGGTTTTTCCATCATAGAACCGGTCTGAACAGAAAGACGCATCTGTATACGATCATTCGGGCGTTGTGGCGTCTGAAGCAACTGCCAGCTGAATCCGTTTGCCAGTTTCCCCTGCTGCCACGCAGGGTCCGGCTGCAGAGCTTCTGCGTGTAACTGAGATGTGACGGCAATCAGGACGCCACCGAGTAAAACACGTAAATAAGAGCGTTGCATGCTAACCTCTTTTAATATGAATCCCTGGTATGCCTTCTTCTGAGGTTTACCACTGATGCCGGAAATACTGCTATGTCAGACGATACGCACAGGCAAAACTGACCGGCTTCCGGGACGTCCCTTTGATTCGTCTGGGTTTAGACAGCAAACCGTCCGGGAAGTTTTATGATGAGCCTGATTTATGTTTGTTCACCTGGTTCCGGTAACCCTTCGCCAGCAAACCGAGTTCATCATCCTCATGATATGCCGAACAACTGAGCTGCTCCGCAGGCTCATCACTGTTCAGTTCACAGGCCATATTACGCAGCGGCCGCACGATCAGGCGGTTAATACACCAGCTTATTGCGATCACCAGCACCAGTGCCAGTAACAGATAACTGGTCACCATCAGTGCCACGATATTCATCGCGAAGTGGTATATGCGGTTATCATCCACCTGAAGAATGAGATAACCCTGCGGGGGTTTCCCGGTATGTGCCACGCCGTAAGCGTAAAGCGGCACCTGAATTTCAACCGGTATCCCGAAAATCATTTTTGCTGCGCCGGGAATAGGACGGTGTGTGGCAAAATCCAGGCTTATCACCTGAACATTTTCCGGCGTCATCACAATCGCGCGTCCTAAAATCCCGCTGGCCCGTAATGTTATCAGCGTCGATTTTACAGCGTTTAAATCTGACCCTAACAAAGCATCTGCCAGCGGTTTCCTGACCTGTACTGACGAGTTATAAAGCTGATTGATATAATCCGCTTTTCGCTGTTGTATCAGATGTGATAACAGAAGCGTCATAAAAAGTGCGATAGTCACCAAAGTCACCGCAGCGACAACTGACATCTGTTTGATAGTCAGTGACTTTCTGACTTTTACACGCATATTCCACGCCTTTCGTTACAATTCAGTTATCACATCTTTCGTCGTACGCAGTGATTATACGTCATCATTATGCTTTGTGCTGATCTAATCTCACCCCTCAGACAGCAAAAAGCGATAACGGAGCCCTCCATTATCGCTGTTTGTGTTCAGTTAAAACATATTTTTCTGTAATTTCCGGTAAAACAGAATGTTATGCAGATGTTTTTTCCTGTTCTTCCCTGTCTGCCGCAAAACAGGCAATCAGCTGTCCGCCGTAGGATTTCAGCTCCGGGCGGAACTGGGTACAGGTGCCGAACGCATGACGGCAGCGGGCGGCAAAAGCGCATCCCGGCGGAGGATTCAGCGGGCTCGGCAGTTCACCGGTCAGTTTTATCCGCTCGCGGCGCTGCGCCGGATTCAGCCGTGGTGTTGCGGACAACAATGCCTGTGTGTAAGGATGGCGCGGATTCTCAAAAATCTGCGCTTTAGTGCCTTTTTCCACACAACGCCCCAGATACATGACCATCACATCATCCGCGATATGCTCCACCACGGATAAATCATGCGAAATAAACACATACGACAAGCCCAGCTCATCCTGGAGATCCATCATCAGATTCAGCACCTGAGCACGGACTGACACATCCAGTGCCGATACCGGCTCATCGGCAATCACCACATCCGGGTCCAGCATCAGACCCCGGGCAATCGCAATACGCTGGCGCTGACCGCCGGAGAACATGTGCGGATAACGGCTGTAATGCTCGGTTTTCAGACCGACTTTCGCCATCATCGCCAGCACCTTCTCTTTTCGCTCCGCCGCACTGAGTGATGTGTTGATAATCAGCGGCTCTTCCAGAATCTGCCCGACTTTTTTACGCGGATTGAGCGAACCGTACGGGTTCTGGAACACAATCTGGATTTTCTGCCGCCGCAGTTTCTCCGCATGTTTATCCGCCACCAGCAGATCCTGCCCCTGATAAAACAGTTCCCCGCCGGTCGGTTTTTCAATCATGGTCAGCAGACGGCCGAGTGTCGATTTACCGCAGCCGGACTCCCCGACCACTGCCAGGGTCTTTCCCCGGTTCAGATCAAAGGATACGCCGTCGAGGGCTTTCACCATCCGTTCCGGTGAAAAAAAGCCTTTCTTCACCGGATAATATTTTTTCAGATCACTGACATGTAACAGCGGCTGTGTGGTTTCACTCATGGCCCGGTCTCCCTTCATCATCCAGCGGGGTATGACATTTCACCTGACGCGCCCCGACAGTACGCAGTTCCGGTTCCGTGCTGCGGCATAAATCCGTGGCATACGGACAGCGCGGGTTCAGCAGACAGCCTTCCGGCCGGTCATATTTTCCGGGCACCACGCCCGGCAGTGATGCCAGCCGGCTCTTGTTACCGGCAAACTCCGGCAGCGCCCGCAGCAGCGCCTGAGTATACGGATGACGCGGCGCGCGGAAGATATCCGACGCCTTACCGGACTCCGCCACCTGCCCCGCATACATCACAATAATGTGATGAGCGGCTTCCGCCACCAGCGCGAGGTCATGGGTGATCAGCACCAGCGCCATGTTTTCCTGCTGCTGCAATTCCAAAAGCAGTTCAATAATTTGTGCCTGAATAGTCACATCCAGCGCCGTTGTCGGCTCATCCGCAATCAGCAGCTTCGGACGGCAGGCTATCGCCATGGCAATCATCACCCGCTGGCTCATCCCGCCGGACAACTGGTGCGGATACACATCCAGCCGCGATTTCGGATCCGGGATACCGACCAGTGTCAGCAGATCAATAGTCCGCTGTAACCGGGTTTTCCGGTTGCCGCCCTGGTGAACTTTCAGGGCTTCCATAATCTGATACCCCACGGTATAGCAGGGATTCAGGCTGGTCATCGGATCCTGGAAAATCATCGCCACATCCGCACCCACCAGCTCGCGCCGCTCTTTTTCTGAGATGGTCAGCAGATGACGGCCGTCAAATTCCAGGTTCTCCGCCATCACGCGGCCCGGAAAATCGATCAGCCCCATAATCGCCAGTGAACTGACGGATTTACCGGAGCCGGATTCCCCGACAATCCCGAGCACTTCCCCTTCCTCAACCTGATAACTGATCCGGTCAACGGCGCGGAATGGCATCTCTTTTTCACCGAAGTGAACAGATAATTTATCAACTGTTAATAACGCCATGTCTGCACCTCTACTGCTTAAGCTTAGGATCAAGGGCATCACGCAATCCGTCGCCCATCAGGTTAAACGCCAGTACCGTCAGTAAAATCGCCAGGCCGGGGAAAGTCACCACCCACCACGCGCTCTGCGTAAACTGTAAAACATCGGACAGCATGGTTCCCCACTCCGGTGTCGGCGGCTGTGCCCCCATCCCGAGGAAACCTAATGCTGCCATGTCCAGAATAGCGTTGGAGAACCCCAGCGAGGCCTGCACAATCAGCGGTGCCAGGCAGTTCGGCAGAATATTGACAAACATCTGGCGCACCGGGCCTGCACCCGCCACCGCAGAGGCGGTCACATAGTCACGGCTTACTTCAGTCAGCACCGCCGCGCGGGTCAGACGGATATAGTGCGGCAGTGCCACAAAAGTCAGTGCCAGCGAGGCGTTAACAATCGACGGGCCGAAAATCGCCACCAGTACCAGCGCCAGCAGCAGGCTCGGCAGTGCCAGCATAATATCGACGATACGCATGATCAGAGCATCAACCCAGCCGCCGAAATACCCGGCCGCCAGACCAATCACCACACCCAGCAGCAGCGATAACGCTACCACCAGACAGCCGACCAGCAGCGAAAGCCGGGCGCCGTACATCAGGCGTGACAGAATATCGCGGCCGATATCATCAGTACCGAGAATAAACTGCCATGAGCCGCCCTCCTGCCAGACCGGCGGCTGTAATAAATGGTCACGGAACTGCTCATCCGGCAGATGCGGGGCGAGCAGCGGGGCAAAAACAGCGATCAGCAGCATCGCCAGGATATAAATCAGACCGATCAGCGCGCCTTTGTTGCGCCGGAAGTAGTGCCAGAATTCGCGCAGCGGGGAAAGCGGCTCAGGCGCGCGGGTCACGGTAGTATTTGTCGTTTCAGACATTGTGCGCTCCTGTTATTTTTTATGACGAATACGCGGGTTAACGACGCCGTAGAGTAAATCCACGCACAGGTTAACCAGGATAATCAGAATGGCGATCAGCAGAACGCCGCCCTGCACCACCGGATAGTCGCGGCGCTGAAGCGCATCGATCAGCCAGCGGCCGATACCGGGCCAGGAAAAGATAGTTTCGGTCAGAATCGCCCCGGCCAGCATCACACCGACCTGTAAGCCGATCACCGTCACCACCGGCAGCAATGCGTTGCGCAGTGCATGTACCACAATGACGCGGAGGCGGCTCAGCCCTTTGGCACGGGCAGTACGGATATAGTCCTCACCCAGCACTTCCAGCATCGCCGAGCGGGTCATACGGACAATCACCGCCAGCGGAATAGTACCGAGCACAACGGACGGCAGAATAAGATGCATCACGGCATCATGGAAATCGCCGTCCTCACCCCAGATCAGGGTATCAATCAGCATAAATCCGGTCAGCGGCTGGCTGTCATCGAGGAACACGCTATCTGATAAGCGCCCTGAAACCGGTGTCAGATCGAGATTTACGGATACCAGCATGATCAGCATGATGCCCCACCAGAAAATCGGCATCGAATAACCGGTCAGGGAGATCCCGATAGCGGTGTGATCAAAGACCGATCCCCGTTTGACTGCCGCCAGCACCCCGACAGGGATCCCGACAGAGATAGCGAAAATCATGGCGCAGGCCGCGAGTTCCAGCGTAGCTTTAAAGCGGGGAACAAATTCGTCCCATACCGGCTGACGGCTCTTCAGAGAGAGGCCAAGGTCACCTTGCAGGACACCATTGATATAATGAAGGTACTGTTTCCAGTATGGCTGATCCAGCCCCAGAGCCGCCATCAGCTGTGCGTGACGTTCAGGGGAGATCCCACGCTCACCCGCCATGATAGTGACCGGGTCTCCCGGGATCAGATGAACAAATATAAACGTCAGTAACGTAATACCGATAAATGTCGGTATTACCATCCCGACACGCCGGAGGATAAATTGCAGCATATCCCTGTTTCTCTTGTAATGGCCGCTGACAGCGCTCAGGTCATAAGACCGGACGAAAGGGAGGACTTTCCCTTTATACTCACACGATGAATAATATTGTTTTAATTATGTGTTCTGCGTCGTCCGTGCAATGCGGTTCGATACAGGGTTGCCGCCTCCGGGTGGAGGCGGCAGACCGGTAACACTGATTTCCGGTTTACTTATTTTTCGATAGAGACATTGTCAAAGTGGTGTTTACCCAGCGGGTCCACCACGTAGCCTTTCACTTCTTTGCGAACCGGCTCAAACACGGTGGAGTGCGCAACGATCAGAGCAGGTGCCTGATCTTTCATCACTACCTGAGCCTGTTCATACAGCTTGGCGCGCTCTTTCGGATCAGCCGTGGTGCGTGCCGGCTGAATGATGTTTTCAAAGGACTGATCACACCATTTCGAGTAGTTCGAACCCTGCTCTTTGGCCGCACAGCTGAAGAGTGTGGCGAAGAAGTTATCCGGGTCCCCGTTATCACCGGTCCAGCCCATCATGACGGTCTGAGGCTCACCCGCTTTCGCGCGCTTGAGGTACTCACCCCACTCATAGGTCACAATCTTGGCTTTCACGCCGACTTTCGCCCAGTCAGCCTGGATCATCTCAGCCATACGGCGGGCGTTCGGGTTATACGGACGCTGAACCGGCATCGCCCACAGGTCGATTTCAAAGCCGTTTTCCATACCCGCTTCTTTCAGCAGCGCTTTGGCTTTCTCCGGATCATACGGATAGTCTTCGATACCGTTGTTATAACCCCACATGGTCGGCGGGATCAGGTTTTTCGCTTTCTGGCCTGCACCCTGATAAACCGCGTCAATGATGGCATCTTTATTAACGGCCATATTCAGCGCCTGACGGACTTTGACGTTATCCAGCGGTTTTTTCGTGACGTTATAGGAGAGATAGCCGACGTTCAGGCCCGGCTGCTCTTTGAGAACAATGTTTTTATCCGCACGCATACGCTCCAGATCAGCCGGATTCGGGTACGGCATTACCTGGCACTCATTCTTCTGTAATTTGGCGTAGCGGACAGAAGCGTCCGGTGTGATGGAGAAGACCAGGCGGTCAATTTTCGGTTTACCGTTCCAGTAATCATCATTAGCTTTATACAGGATACGGGAGTCTTTCTGGTACTGCTGTAACACAAACGGCCCTGTACCGATCGGGTTCAGATCCACTTTCTCCGGTGTACCGGCTTTCAGCATTTGATCGGCATATTCTGCGGAGAGAATTGAGGCGAAGTCCATCCCGAGGTTGGCCAGGAATGGCGCTTCAGAGCGGCTCAGCTGAAAACGGACGGTGTTGTCATCGACTTTCTCAACTTTGTCGATGATCTTGTCCATATCCATACCGCTGAAATATTCATAACTACCGCCGGATACTTTGTGATACGGGTTATCCGGGTTTTTCTGACGATCGAAAGTAAATATCACATCATCAGCATTTAAATCGCGGGTTGGTTTAAATTCCTTGCTGCTGTGGAATTTCACCCCTTTACGCAGGTGGAAAGTATAGGTTTTTCCGTCTTCGCTCACTTCCCAGGATTCAGCCAGACCCGGCTCCAGCTCTGTCGTACCGGCTTTAAACTCGACCAGCCGGTTATACAACGGCACGGAGCTGGCATCATAGGTGGTTCCCGAGGTGAACAGCTGCGGGTTAAATCCTTCCGGTGACCCCTCAGAACAAAAAACCAGCGTTCCCGCCGCATTGACGCTTGCAGACACCGCCAGGGCAACCAGTGTAATACCCAGCTTCGCAAATCCTGTCTTACGTTTGGCGCTTCTCATCATCATTATCTCCGCCTGTCGTTGAATGTCGTGTTTGCTCTGTCGTCCGGCAGCACCGGACCACAGATTTCAGTTTGTTTATTATTTTCTGACACTTCACTAAATCAACTGTCACAGAGGCAGTCAATACTATTGACTATGGATGATGACTACACATAAAACACATAAATCAAACGTTTTAGTAACAAAAACAGCTAAAATGTTTGAGCAGGCGTACACCTGAGCATTTATTCACCTGCCAGGCAAAACGTTCACAGAATAAACAGCTGACAAAAATTATCCGGATTTTGTGACTGAATGCTTAATTACTGCGCGATTATTTTGTCTGATATCATTGTCACAGTGTTTTCCGTTGCACCTTTTGCCACGTTTGCCGCTGTAATCCGCTTCCGGCCTGATATACAGCGGAACTATCACGTAACGAAAGCAATTATCGTCAGTAACTGACGCTGACCGAGATCCCGCCCTCCGGGGAGAATGCCCGCACACCTTCAGCCTCTTTCAGCGGCATACCGGCAAAAACCTGATAACCCAGTGACTTATAAGCACCTCTGATTCCGATCTCTGTACCTGCCAGGCCATGAGACCGCGCACCCCCGGCAATTTTCACCCCGGGCAGAGCGGCATCCGCCGCCAGATAGAGGTTATGCCCCGGCAATACCTGCTGCCAGACCACCTCATTACGGCTGATAAATACCCGCGCAGCGCTCATGCTGTGGGAAAAAGGATAACCGCGGACCGAATAGCGGCCGCTCAGCGATTCATAATCCATCTCATCCGCTTTATCCGCATTGACGGAGCCGCGCATCACATTTTCATAATAAAACGGCAGACCGGCCAGACGGAACGGCACTGTCAGTGTTGTTTCCGCCATCAGTTGCCGAGTCGGTTTCAGTTTTTTTTCTGTTACCGGCAGAGCACCAAAACGGTTCAGCGAATGCTTATACTGAACCTGATACTGAAAGGTGAATGCCGGATGATACCAGCGATGGTTCAGCCCGGTATTCCAGTAAACAGAACGGCGCTCAGGTAATATCAGTGGCGAGTGCCCGAGCGTAACCTGCCGGGTTACCACAGAAATTCCGCTGCTGAGAGTGACATCATGCACGGGGGTCAGAAACAGTTTGCGGCCGAGATTCAGATCCAGTGTTTTACTGCGGGTAAAATAGTCCAGTGATCCCCGGTATACCGGGTATTGCTGCTTTTGCTCAATATAACTGCCGTCTGCCGTAAACTCCCAGTGCCGGAAAGGGATTCGGTACTGACCATAAATAAATTTCACACCGGCAGAATGATCGCGATCCATATCCCGCTGGGTATAAATAAACAGACGATCATACAGCTGCAACGGATTCTCAATACTGAGCCGGTTGCTTATCTGCCTGTTACCGGTTGACCGGCTGCCGTGATTATTGACTTCAAGCGAACCGCTTATGCTGCGTTTTTTCTGCTGTGTAATCGTGATCACACTGTTGCCGGGGTTCAGCGGATCGGGTTCCACTGCTGCCTGAGCACCCAGTCCCGGCAGCTGATTCAGATGTGCCATCCCCTGTTCGGTATCGCGGATATTCAGTTGTCCGTCAGCCCGCTGCGGAAAAATCAGATTCAGGCCGAATCGTGTATCCCCGCTTTCCTTATCGCGGTAACCGCTCAGATAACCGGGCTGATAGTGGAGTGTCAGCGTACCGTCACTGACATTCTGCGGCGGCACACTGATTTGTGCCGTGATGAACCCGGCCTCGTGCACCGCTGACTCCAGCGCAATAACCGCTTCCGCCATCTGTTCTGATGTCAGGCAGTGTCCGGTAATATTCTTTTCAAATTGATCCGCCAGATAAGACGGCCCGATTAATTCCCGCTGTTCAATCACCACCTCTGACAGTATGGCGCAGGAGGCCGGAGAAACCGCAGAAGAGGTGTAAGTGCTGCCCCATGCACAGCCACAGGCCGCCATCGCAACAGCAACCACTGTTTTTTTTATCATGTATCCGTCCGTCTGATGAAATCCTTTCAGCGGGCAGTTAAACGGATAACAGAAAACAGCGATATCAAAAAAGCAGCGTAATTTTTGAAAGCAGCAGATAAGAGAAGAATGCAAGGATGCTGAAAAGCAAAAAACCCTGCTGTAAAAGCAGGGTTTTTCTTAATATGGTCGGCGAGATAGGATTCGAACCTACGACCCACTGGTCCCAAACCAGTTGCGCTACCAAGCTGCGCTACTCGCCGAAAGCGGGATGGATATTACTGCCGGAAAGGATAAACGTCAAGAGCCGGAACCGGAATTTTTTGTTTTTCGCCGTATTATTTTTATTTCGCCGGTTTATCAGCCAAATTTCTGTTTTCTCTCCGCTTATTGGTAAACGATATGTTTTTTATTTGCTATCGGAATGCTGAAAACTGACAAAAAATAACCACTTCATTCATATCTGTCAGCAGAGACTTTATTTATTCTGCCTGTGTTTTTTATATCTCAACAACAACCAGGGAGTGGTTATGCAAAAAATAGTGAAGCTATCCGTTATCAGCAGTGCCCTTTTACTCGCTCAGTTTGCCTCAGCAGCCGGTATTACCGTTAATCCGGTATCCGCAGAGACGACTCAGGTCACCCGCCATAAAAACAAAACGACCATTGATATCGCACCGGCAAACACACACGGTGTTTCTTATAATGCCTACGATCAGTTTAATGTTAATAAACATGGTGTGGTATTTAATAACCGTGAAGCTGGTGCTGGGACAATTATTAACGAAGTGCTTTCAACCGAAAAATCACAACTGCGCGGTAATATGCATGTCGATGGTAAAAAAGCCCATCTGATTATTGCCAACCCGAACGGTATTGCCTGTAACGGATGCAGTGTTTCCGGTGCAGAAAAACTGACACTGGCTGCCGGAAAAGCGGTGATATCTCAGGAAGGAGAGTTTCTGGGTTATTACGGTAATACAGGTACTATCCGCTTTAACCAAATTAACGATGATGCATTTTCATCAGTTCAACGACTTGCTGTGATTGCCGGCAATATTGATTTTCGTGACAGTAACGTCCGGACACCTAATCTGACCTTATTTACCGGCCATGAATTAGTTAAATATATACCAAGCGGTATACGTGACCTGGAAGCACTCCAGAGTGACAGTGACCAGACAGGTAAACTAACTATTCGCCACGGCAGCCGGATTAAAACAGATGATCTGCATATCAGTGCGAATAATGCCATGATAAAAAACCACGGTGAAATTGAAACAGGCCCGGTGAATAATCCCCAGAAACAGCGTTATATGAACAGCCAACTGACAATGGACCTGATGAATTCAGTACTGACAAATGGCAATAAAGGAATTATCCGTACCACCAAAATCGATTCTGTACTGAAAAACAGTACACTCACCAATAATGGCAACATTCAGATTGACGGCGACCATAAAATAACGGCTATCGGCCGGGCAATTATCAATAATAAAGGCAATATATCTGCCACTGCCACACATATCCGGGGATTAGACGGTATTGAAACCGGAGTAGGTATTAATAACCATGGTAGCATGTCAGGAAGCTTATTTATAAAGGCAAATACCGTTGCTTTAAATAATAAAAAATACCTGGAAGCACTTGATATCGCAACCGACAGTGATGTTTTAGCCTACATTAATGATGGTGAGATAATGAATGAAACAGCTAAATTCCGAGCCTACGAGCTTTACCATTCCGGTAACGGGAAAATTTCATCTACGCCGGTATTCGAATCTGAAATAAAAAAATCACTTCCGTAAAAAAATGAAGCCCGGCAACGCCGGGCTTTTCATTTTTCAGCCGATTACTGCAACAGCGAGATATCCGCGACACCCAGGAACAGGTTGCGCAGTTCATTTAATAATGTCAGACGGTTGCGGCGGATATTGTCATCCTTATCCATCACCATCACGCTATCAAAGAACGCATCCACCGATTCGCGCAGAGAAGCCAGTTCAGTCAGCGCTTCCTGATATTTGCCTTCCGCGTAAAGCGGAGCCAGCTGGGTTTTCAGGTCAGTCACATACGCAGCCAGACGGATCTCTTCCGGTGCATTCATTAATGACGCCAGAACCGCATCATTCAGTGCATCATCACTCTTCGACAGAATGTTAGATACACGCTTGTTCGCCGCGGCCAGAGCTGCTGCTTCATCCAGTGTGCGGAAGTGAGTGACCGCTTTCATGCGGGCATCAAAGTCCGCAGGGCGGGTCGGGCGGCGCGCCAGAACGGCCTGGATAGTATCAATCGCATAACCTTGTTCCTGATACCAGGCACGGAAACGGCCTAACATGAAGTCAACCACGTCAGTGACCACATTCGCGTTTGTCAGCTTATCGCCATACAGACGAACCGCTTCCTGTGTCAGCGTTTCCAGGTCGAGGTTGTAACCTTTCTCAACGATGATACGCAGCACACCCAGCGCGGCACGACGCAGTGCAAACGGGTCTTTGTCCCCTTTCGGATGCTGGCCGATACCGAAGATCCCCGCCAGGGTATCCATTTTATCGGCAATCGCCAGTGCATCAGAAACCGGCGTTGACGGCAGGCTATCACCGGCATAACGCGGCTGATACTGCTCTTTCAGTGCCAGTGCCACATCTTCAGATTCACCGTCATGGCGTGCATAGTGCATCCCCATCACACCCTGGGTATCGGTGAATTCAAAGACCATGTTGGTCATCAGGTCACATTTGGCCAGCAGACCTGCACGGGTGGCGTGATTCACATCTGCACCAATCTGCCCGGCAATCCAGCCTGCGAGCGCTTCAAGGCGATCTGTTTTATCACGCAGTGTGCCCAGCTGCTGCTGGAACAGAACGGTGCTCAGACGCGGCAGGTTATCTTCCAGACGTTTTTTACAGTCGGTTTTAAAGAAGAACTCAGCATCTGCCAGACGCGGGCGAACCACTTTTTCGTTCCCGCTGATGATCTGTACCGGGTCAGAAGACTCGATGTTAGCGACAAAGATAAAGTTCGGCATCAGGTTGCCGTTTTTGTCGTAAACCGGGAAGTACTTCTGGTCACCTTTCATGGTGTAAACCAGCGCTTCTGACGGAACTTCGAGGAATTTTTCCTCGAATTTTGCTGTCAGCACAACCGGCCATTCCACCAGTGAGGTAACTTCCTCCAGCAGGCTGTCAGTCAGATCAGCCACGCCGCCCAGTGCCTGTGCTGCTTTTTCCGCGTCGCGTTTAATCATGGCTTTACGGGCATCGTATTCCGCCATCACTTTACCGCGGGTTTCCAGAATAGCCGGATATTCATCCGCATGCGCGATAGTGAATTCCGCTTCGCCCATAAAGCGGTGACCACGGATAACGCGGTCAGAAGTGATTCCCAGGACTTCACCCGGAATAACATCCGCACCCATCAGCATTGTGACGGTATGAACCGGACGTACAAAGTGAGTCTCTTTATCACCCCAGCGCATCAGTTTCGGGATTGGCAGTTTTGCCAGCGCACGGCTGACCATACCGGCCAGTAATTCTTTGGCGTTGTTCCCTTTTTCCACCGCACGGTACAGCAGCCATTCACCTTTATCGGTGACCATGCGATCCGCCTGATCAACGGTGATCCCGCAACCGCGGGCCCAGCCTTCCGCAGCTTTGGTCGGTTTGCCTTCGGCATCAAATGCCTGAGCAATTGCGGGGCCGCGTTTTTCCACTTCGCGATCAGCGGCAGATTCCGCCAGACCGGCAATTTTTACCGCCAGGCGGCGCGGAGCCGCGTACCAGGTCACATCACCGTGAGCCAGGTTAGCCGCGGCCAGTTCTGCGGTCAGGTTAGCCGCAAAAGATTCAGCAAGAGAACGAAGCGCCTTCGGCGGTAACTCTTCTGTGCCGATTTCCGTCAGGAAAGTCTGTTGTGTCATGACAGCCTCTTAGTTCTTTTTACACATCGGGAAGCCCAGTGCCTCACGGGAGGCATAGTAAGCTTCGGCAACGGCTTTGGTCAGGGTACGGATACGCAGGATATAACGCTGACGTTCTGTCACCGAAATCGCTTTGCGCGCATCAAGCAGGTTGAAAGAGTGAGCCGCTTTCAGAATACGTTCGTAGGCCGGTAACGGCAGCGGAGTTTCCAGTGCCAGCAGCGCCTGCGCTTCTTTTTCATACTGTTCAAAACAGGTGAATAAGAAATCCACATCCGCGTATTCAAAGTTATACGTGGATTGCTCAACCTCGTTCTGATGATAGATATCACCATAGGTGGTTTTGCCCAGCGGGCCGTCACACCAGACCAGATCGTAAACGCTGTCCACGCCCTGGATGTACATCGCCAGGCGCTCCAGACCGTAAGTGACTTCCCCGGTAACCGGTTTGCACTCCAGGCCGCCGACCTGCTGGAAGTAAGTGAACTGAGTGACTTCCATCCCGTTCAGCCAGACTTCCCAGCCTAAACCCCAGGCACCCAGAGTCGGGTTTTCCCAGTTATCTTCAACAAAACGGATGTCATGAACCGTCGGGTCAATACCCAGCTCTTTCAGCGAGCCGAGATACAGCTCCTGGATGTTATCCGGGGACGGTTTGATAATGACCTGAAACTGATAATAGTGCTGCAGGCGGTTCGGGTTTTCCCCGTAACGGCCGTCCGTCGGACGACGGGATGGCTGCACATAGGCCGCCGCAATCGGCTCCGGCCCTAACGCTCTCAGACACGTCATCGGGTGTGAAGTGCCGGCGCCGACTTCCATGTCCAGTGGTTGAACAATGGTACAGCCCTGGCGCGCCCAGTAATCCTGTAATGTCAGGATAAGACCCTGGAAGGTTTTGGTATCAAACTTTTGCATGTTGGATCCGCACGCGAGAAAATGAATAATAAAATAAAAGTCATTCAGTATACCCTCTGACCGCCGGACTATACAGCGCTTCTCTGATCTTTTTCCGCCCGGATCGAAAAACCGGGAATATCCCCGTTTACATGGATATTTATCCAGTATAAATTAATGAAAACGCCGTTTTCCGGGAGAACATAAATGCCAATATCCGCTGCTGCTCAGACCCGCTGTGCCTGGGTTACTGATGATCCGCTCTATATTCAGTACCATGACACGGAATGGGGTGTCCCCGAGCGGGATAATCACAAACTGTTTGAAATGATCTGTCTTGAGGGTCAGCAGGCGGGGCTTTCCTGGCTGGTGATCCTGAAAAAGCGTGAAAATTACCGGCAGGCATTTTTTCAGTTTGATCCGGAAAAAGTCGCCGCCATGACAGATGCGGATACCGACAGGCTGATGCAGAACCCCGGCATTGTCCGCCAGCGGGCAAAAATCAATGCCATTATCAGCAATGCCAAAGCGTATCTGGCAATGAGAGAAGCCGGTGAAGATTTCAGTGAATTTTTGTGGGCGTTCACCGGTAACACACCGCAGATTAATCACCATACAGACAGCAGCACAATCCCCGCGGATACCCCGCTGTCTCATACACTGGCGAAAGCGCTGAAAAAACGCGGATTTAAATTCTGCGGGCCGGTTATCTGTTATTCCTTTATGCAGGCCGTCGGTATGATTGATGATCACCTGGCACATTGCCGCTGCCGGTAAAAAAAATCCCCGTTATGTGGTAAGAACATAACGGGGTAAAGGTATAACGAGGACTTTGGATCTGTTAACTGACATCACTGACCGGTATAAAGCACAAGGCATATTTCCCTCATACCGTTCAGTAATGCGTCCCAGTTTACCCGGAAGATCTTCCCGCAATGACTGAAATAATCCTGTTATTACCACTGTATTAGCGTCAAAAAACCGAACTGTTTAATAAATTTCGTCACATTTTCTGACAGATTATTTTGCTGGTTCTGTTAAAACAGTTCCCGTGAATGATACCCTTTGTCTGTAACCTGTGTGTTTCAGCCGGTAACAGAACGCCGGCAGTAAGCAGAAATCCGGATCACACAAAAAAACAAAAACTTCTCAGTACACTCTATTTATGGAATAGTACGCCGGTCGGGTGAAATAATTACCGGTACCCGCCCGCTGTATATGCAGGGATATGTTATGACGCGCAAATATATGATGATAAGCGGATTGCTGGGACTGAGTACGATACTCGGCGGCTGCTCAAGTATTATGACCCGGACCGGCCCGACAGAGGGCTACTATTCCGGCACCAAAAACAGCATCGCGATGTTGCAGGATGACGAAACCGGCTGGGTAATGAAACCGATTGTCGCCATTGACCTGCCTTTCTCTGCTGTGCTCGATACCCTTCTGGCGCCGGTCGATTATGCATTCGACGGCAAAGACAACACTGAGTCATCTCCTGCGGAACGGGTAAAACGCCTGGAAGCAGCGGAAACGGCTCATAATTCCCCGGCACCTGCACCGCAGGAGTAATCAGCCCGCCGTTACAGCCCGGTATCTGCCCCCCAGATCTGCTGCCAGCCATTTGTACGGCGCAGAAATGCCACCCGGCGGTTATCCGGTGAGAACACGACCGCATCTCCTGAAACCGGTTCTGCCGATGGTGCTGTCACCGCCCGGCACGCACCGGTTTCTGCACAACACACCACCACCTGCCCTTTGCGGACAAAAGTCAGATACTGCCCGCGGCTGTCCCAGCTGAATGCAGATGCAATACCGTCACTGCCGGAAGTGACCTGACGCGGCTCTCCGCCTTGCGGGGAAATCGTCCACAGCTGAACAATCCCCTGATCGTCCTGCATCAGAAACGCAATTCTGTCGCCCTGCGGTGAACTGCGCAGCCAGAAACGCGGCTGTTTTGCCAGCCCCGGGTATTTGCGCTGATGAGTAAACGTCAGACGTGTCTGGATAACACCGGCCGGTGGTGCGGGCATCGTACGGTCTGTTCCCTCAAGCGGCTGATCACCGGCAATGGCATAATCTTCAGGCATTTCCGGTAAATCGAGACGGAAAACCTCCGGGATCACTTCCCCGTTTTCTGCCCGGGTGTCACCGATAAACGCAATCGCCCGCCGCTGACGGGTACCGTCAGCACGCAGATACCCCTGCTGACCAATCCAGCCCTCTTCATATGCACGGCTGATATCATCACTGCCCTGCTGCGGCACCGGCGTTGTCCGCGATACCACACAACAGAAAAACTCACCGTCATATTCACGCGGGTGATGTTTCCCGGTACATACCGGATGCAGCGGAACCGCCACCGCCACATTGCGCAGATCCTCCGCCGGGTTCCGTTCATGCAGGACATGGTCGTTATACGTGAAACTCAGCCATTCCCCGTCCGGACTGAACACATGCACATGTGTTCCGCCGCGCAGAGCGCCGGGCTGATAAGGCGGTGTAATGCAGAAAGCATCAATATTATGTGCGATACCCGGTGCGTCATCGCTGACTATCACCCCCTGACGGTGGTGAAAATCATACTGCCACTGCTGATCCGGATTCAGCGGCCCGCGGATAAAGGCATAACGCACGGGGAGCTGCGGACTGACAGTCACCACACCGGCACAGGCACCGGCGGTTCCCCGGTAGATTTTACGGATCTCCTGTGTATTCACATGAATTTTTTCTATCGTTTCACCGGTAAATGACGATCCCTGAGGCCGGACATCATAAACAAGCCATTGGCTATCCGGTGTCCATATATTAATATTAGTAAGCTGATGATGACGGGGTGTTGTTGTTATCTGATATTCATTCATTAGAGTGATACTCTCTTTTTATACCATCAGTTCGGATAACCTCAGGTAATCCGATTGGGTCAGACTAAAAAAACTCAGTCGAGACTTACGGCTGCGCTGACTATGCTAACCTTCCGATAAACCGGCAATGATAAAACTATGTTACTCAGTATCCTGTACATTATTGGTATTACCGCTGAAGCCATGACCGGTGCTCTTGCTGCCGGCCGCCGTAAAATGGATGTCTTCGGGGTGATTATTATCGCCTCCGCCACCGCTATCGGCGGCGGGTCTGTCCGCGATATGCTGCTGGGCCATTACCCGCTGGGCTGGGTCAAACACCCTGAATATATTATTACGGTTGCCTGTGCTGCCGTTATCACTATCTGGGTTGCGCCGATGATGAAACATCTGCGCCGCCTTTTCCTGATCCTGGATGCCATCGGTCTGATGGTATTTTCCATTATCGGCGCCCAGATAGCACTCGATATGAATTACGGCCCGATCATTGCCGCCATTGCCGCTGTTATCACCGGTGTTTTCGGTGGTGTGCTGCGCGATATGCTGTGTAACACCATCCCGCTGGTCTTCCAGAAAGAATTATATGCCGGCATCTCCTTTGCCGCCGCCTGGCTCTATATGGGATTACTGTTCTACACACCGCTGCCCCGCGATGCCGTCATTATTATTACCCTGGTGGCTGGTTTGTCATCCCGGTTAATTGCCATCCGCTACCGCCTCGGGTTGCCGGTCTTCAATTACGAAAACCAGGATTAACCGCATCCGCCCCGCCCGGAACCGGACAATACCTGCTCCGGTTCCGGTTATCAGCCCGGTTTGTCTGTTTTTTCCTGCCGGTCCGCACTGTCATGTAATCCCGGATCTGTACGTACATTTTTATTCCGCCGGAGCGGAAAAATGAAATATCCGCCCTCATCTGACCGGAAAAATAAGAAATTTTCAGCAGATAATCACCTGAACGCTGCATGTCGCTGCGCGTGTGTGTATACTATATACGGGGATTTATTCCCCGAGGCTTTTTCAACCCCCAATCAGACAAGACATCAACAATGACCCAAGGTACGTTATATATTGTCTCTGCGCCGAGTGGCGCGGGAAAATCGAGTCTTATTCAGGCATTACTGAAAACGCAGCCTTTATATGACACCCAGGTTTCTGTTTCGCACACCACCCGCGGTGTCCGCCCGGGCGAAGTGCACGGAGAGCACTATTTCTTCACCACTGAAGATGAATTCAAAAGCATGATCGGCCGTAATGAGTTTCTCGAGCATGCCTGTGTTTTCGGTAATTATTACGGCACCGCCCGTAAAACAGTGGAAGATATCCTGAACTCCGGTGTTGATGTTTTTCTTGATATTGACTGGCAGGGAGCCCGCCAGATCCGGGAACAGATGCCGGCAGCACGCAGTATCTTTATTCTGCCGCCGTCCCGCGAAGAATTGCTGCGCCGTCTGCGCGGCCGTGGTCAGGACAGTGACGAAGTCATTGCCGGACGTATGGCACAGGCGGTCAGTGAAATGCAGCACTATGGCGAGTACGATTATCTGATTGTGAACGATGATTTCAATGTCGCACTGACCGATTTGCAGACCATTATCCGTGCGGAACGTCTGCGTTCAGGTCGCCAGGTTCAGCGACATGATGCTTTAATCGCCAAATTATTGGCACAGTGATACAACTTTCAGTATCATGCCGAGTCATTTATTTATCTGTGGAGTAGCACACCTATGGCACGCGTAACAGTCCAGGATGCAGTAGAAAAAATTGGTAACCGTTTTGACCTCGTATTAGTGGCAGCACGCCGTGCGCGTCAGTTACAGGCCGGCGGCAAAGAGCCTCTGGTTCCGGAAGAAAACGATAAAGTCACCGTGATCGCCCTGCGCGAAATCGAAGAAAATCTGATCAACGGCCAGATCCTTGACGCCCGTGAGCGCCAGGAACAACAGGAGCAGGAAGCTGCTGAAATGCAAGCGGTTTCTGCAATCGCCGAAGGACGTCGTTAAGTTAAGGTAGGTCTGCCTTGTACCTGTTTGAAAGCCTGAACCATATTGTTAAGGATTATCTGCCGAAAGAGCAGATTGATCTGTTAAAACAAGCCTATGTCGTTGCGCGGGATGCTCACGAAGGGCAGACCCGTTCCAGTGGCGAACCGTATATTACCCATCCGGTCGCTGTTGCCTGTATCCTGGCCGAGATGCGTCTCGACCTCGAAACACTGATGGCTGCACTGCTGCACGACGTCATAGAAGATACACCTGCCACCTTTCAGGACATCGAACAACTGTTCGGCACGACCGTTGCCGGGCTGGTGGAAGGGGTATCAAAATTAGACAAACTGAACTTCCGCGATAAAAAAGAAGCTCAGGCTGAAAACTTCCGCAAGATGGTAATGGCGATGGTAAAAGACATCCGCGTCATTCTTATCAAGCTGGCAGACCGCACGCACAATATGCGCACGCTCGGGTCTTTGCGTCCCGATAAGCGCCGCCGTATTGCGCGCGAAACCCTTGAAATCTACAGTCCTCTGGCTCACCGTCTTGGTATTCACCATATCAAAACGGAGCTTGAGGAGCTGGGATTCGAAGCCCTTTACCCGAACCGCTACCGCGTTATCAAAGAAGTGGTGAAAGCCGCACGCGGCAACCGTAAAGAGATGATCCAGAAGATTTTATCTGAAATCGAAGGACGTCTGACGGAAGCCGGTATCAGTTGCAAAGTCAGCGGGCGGGAAAAACACCTTTACTCCATCTACCGGAAAATGCACCTGAAAGAGCAGCGATTTCACTCGATCATGGACATTTATGCTTTCCGCGTGATTGTGAGCACCGTCGATACCTGCTACCGCGTACTGGGTCAGGTTCACGGCCTGTACAAACCACGTCCCGGCCGCGTCAAAGATTATATCGCTATCCCGAAAGCCAACGGCTATCAGTCATTACACACCTCCCTTATCGGTCCTCACGGGGTGCCGGTAGAAGTGCAGATCCGTACCGAAGATATGGATCAGATGGCAGAAATGGGGGTCGCGGCACACTGGGCTTATAAAGAGCACGGAGAATCCGGCACCACCGCACAGGTGCGTGCTCACCGCTGGATGCAGAGCCTGATAGAACTTCAGCAAAGCACCGGCAACACCTTTGAATTTATTGAGAGCGTGAAATCCGATCTCTTCCCGGATGAGATTTATGTCTTCACCCCGGAAGGCCGGATTGTTGAGCTGCCGACCGGCTCCACGCCGGTGGATTTCGCCTATGCCGTCCATACGGATATCGGCCACTCCTGTGTCGGTGCGCGTGTTGACCGCCAGCCGTATCCGCTCTCCCAGCAACTGACCAGCGGACAAACCGTTGAGATTATTACCGCGCCGGGCGCAAGACCGAATGCTGCGTGGCTGAACTTTGTTGTCAGCTCAAAAGCCCGGGCAAAAATCCGTCAGCTGCTGAAAAACCTCAAGCGCGATGATTCCGTCAACCTCGGCCGCCGTCTGCTTAACCATGCCCTCGGTAACGGTCGTAAGATCACTGATATCCCCCAGGAAAATATCAGCCGCGAGCTGGTGCGGATGAAACTGGCCACTCTGGATGATCTGCTGGCGGAAATCGGTCTGGGGAATGCCATGAGCGTGGTGGTTGCCCGTAACCTGCTGAATGAACCGGAAAGTAACACCGAAGAGAACACCACCCGCAAACTGCCGATTAAAGGTGCGGACGGGGTGCTTATCACCTTCGCCAAATGCTGCCGTCCGGTACCGGGTGACCCGATTATCGCTCATATCAGTCCGGGTAAAGGTCTGGTTATCCACCATGAATCCTGCCGCAATATCCGCGGATATGAAAAAGAGCCGGAAAAATTCATGGCCGTTGAGTGGGACAGCGACATCGACACGGATTTCATTGCTGAAATCAAAGTGGATATGTTTAACCACCAGGGCGCGCTGGCTAACCTGACTGCCGCAATTAATGATGCCAACTCCAGTATTCAGAGCATGAATACCGAGGAGAAAGATGGCCGCGTTTACTGCGCCTTTATCCGTCTGACCGCAAAAGACCGTATCCAGCTTGCGAATATTATGCGTAAAATCCGCATTATGCCGGATGTCCTGCGCGTCAGCCGCAACCGGAATTAATCACACGGTATGAATTCCCAACGTTATGAGCGCATCTGCCGGATGATGGCGATGCGCCAGCCCGACCTCACTCTGTGTCTTGAGGAAGTGCATAAGCCGCACAATGTCTCCGCCGTGATCCGCAGTGCGGATGCTGTCGGTATCCATGACCTGCATGCCGTCTGGCCGGAGAAAATCAAAACCCTGGTTTCTTCCGCCGCCGGCAGTAACAGTTGGGTGAATGTGCATAACCATGACACACTCGGCGATGCCGTGACACTGCTGAAATCGCAGGGTATGCAAATTCTTGCCACTCATCTGTCTGACAGTGCGGTCGATTTCCGGGCTGTCGATTTTACCCGCCCGACCTGCATTATCATGGGCTCGGAGAAAACCGGCATATCTCAGGAAGCGGTCAGACTGGCGGATCAGCATATTATGATCCCGATGTCCGGCATGGTACAGTCACTGAATGTGTCTGTTGCCGCCGCCGTGATCCTCTATGAGGCACAGCGTCAGCGTGAAGCCGCCGGTCTTTATGAACATCCCAGTTGCGCCCTGGCACAGGATGAACAACAGCGCCTGCTGTTTGAACGCGGCTATCCGGTGCTGGCACAAGTCGCCCGTGAGAAAAAACTGCCCCGTCCGCAGATTGATGAACAGGGTCATATTATTGCGCCGGACAGCTGGTGGGCTGCCATGCAACAGAAGAAACCATCCGCCTGATACGAAACGGAGCAGAAAATGAAAGGTCAACTGCTTGATGCTATCCCACTCACGACTTTGCACGGCGTCGGGGCCGGACAGGCGGGCAAACTGGCCGGTATCGGTCTGCATACCCTTCAGGATCTGCTTTTCCATCTGCCGCTGCGTTATGAAGACCAGACCCGGCTGTATTCCATCACCGATCTGTTACCGGGAATTTATGCCACGGTCAGCGGTGAAGTGCTGCGCACCGATGTGGTCTTTGGCCGCAAACGGATGATGACCTGTCAGATAAGCGACGGCACCGGTATCTTAACCCTGCGTTTCTTTAATTTTTCAGCCGCAATGAAAAATGCACTGGCGGCCGGCAAACAAGTCACGGCCTACGGCGAAATCCGGCGCGGCAAAAATGGCCCGGAAATCTTTCACCCCGAATACAAAGTCCGCCAGAGTGATACTTCCGTTGAATTGCAGGAAACACTCACCCCCATCTACCCGACCACCGAAGGTGTCCGCCAGGCCACGCTCCGCAAACTGCTCGATCAGGCGCTGGAGCTGCTCGATACCTGTGCCATCAATGAATTACTGCCGCCGGAACTGACCCGCTCCATGATGAGTCTGCCGCAGGCGCTGAAAACACTGCACCGGCCACCGGCGGATACACAGCTTGCCGAACTGGAAAGCGGGCAGCATCCGGCACTGAAACGGATTGTGCTGGAAGAACTGCTGGCGCATCACCTCAGTATGCTGGCGGTCAGAGCAGGGGCACAGCGCTACCATGCACTGCCTCTGCCGCCACAGGAGACGCTGAAAAGTCAGTTCCTGGCACAACTGCCCTTCTCTCCGACTAACGCCCAGCAGCGCGTGGTGGCGGAAATAGAGCAGGATCTGGAAAAACCGGTGCCGATGATGCGCCTGATTCAGGGGGATGTCGGTTCCGGGAAAACGCTGGTCGCCGCGCTGGCGGCACTCCGTGCTATCGCACACGGCAAACAGGTCGCACTGATGGCACCGACAGAACTGCTGGCTGAACAACATGCCAATACTTTCCGTCAGTGGCTGGAGCCGCTGGGTATCAGCGTCGGCTGGGTAGCCGGAAAACAGAAAGGCAAGGCACGGCTGGCGCAGGAAGAAGCCATTGCCGCCGGTGATGTGGCGATGGTTATCGGCACGCACGCCATTTTTCAGGAACATATCCGTTTTCATTCCCTGGCGCTGGTGATTATTGATGAGCAGCACCGCTTTGGTGTTCACCAGCGGCTGGCGTTATGGGAAAAAGGCGAACAGCAGGGATTCCATCCGCATCAGCTGATTATGACCGCCACTCCGATCCCGCGCACCCTGGCCATGACCGCCTATGCGGATCTCGACACCTCCGTTATCGATGAACTGCCGCCGGGCAGAACCCCGGTGACCACGGTGGCCATTCCGGACAGCCGCCGCCATGAGATTATTGAACGGGTGCGCAGCGCCTGTCAGGATGAAAAACGCCAGGCCTACTGGGTCTGCACACTGATCGATGAATCTGATTTGCTGGAAGCACAGGCCGCTCAGGTGACGTTTGATGAGCTTTCCGCCACTCTGCCGGACCTGCGGGTCGGGATGGTGCACGGTCGTATGAAACCGGCAGAAAAGCAGGCGGTGATGGCGCAATTTAAGGCCGGAGAGCTGGATCTGCTGGTCGCCACCACAGTTATTGAAGTCGGGGTGGATGTACCGAATGCCAGCCTGATGATCATCGAAAACCCGGAACGGCTGGGCCTGGCGCAACTGCATCAGCTGCGCGGCCGGGTCGGACGCGGCTCTGCGGTCTCCCACTGTGTGCTGCTGTATAAAACCCCGCTGACTCAAACAGCAAAACTGCGTCTTCAGGTACTGCGGGACAGCAACGACGGCTTTGTTATCGCGCAGAAAGACCTCGAAATCCGCGGGCCGGGTGAACTGCTCGGTACACGGCAGACCGGTAATGCGGAATTTAAAGTCGCGGATTTACTGCGCGATCAGGGTATGCTGCCGGAAGTACAGCGTGTGGCACGTCATCTGCACCAGAATTACCCGGAGCAGGCAAAAGCGCTGATCGAGCGCTGGCTGCCGGAACGCACGCAATACACTAACGTATAACGAAAAAAGCCACCCCGGAAGGTGGCTTGCCTGCTTAAGCGTTGTTTGTTACCCGCCCGCAACCGGGAAGATAGGTAATGCCAGGAAGAACGGGATAACCAGTGCGTTAATCAGATCGAGGAAGAACGCCCCCACCATCGGTACCACCAGGAAAGCCACATGGGAAGGACCGAAACGATCTGTCACTGCCTGCATGTTGGCAATCGCGGTTGGTGTGGCCCCCATCCCGAAACCACAGTGACCGGCCGCCAGAACCGCCGCATCATAATTTTTGCCCATCACACGGTAAGTGACGAAGACAGCATACAACGCCATCACGATAGTCTGTACTGCCAGGATTACCAGCATCGGTACCGCCAGAGAGGCAATTTCCCACAGTTTCAGGCTCATCAGTGCCATCGCCAGGAACAGTGACAGACTGACGTTACCCAGTACCGACACCGCCCGCTCAAACACACGGTAAAAGCCCATCAGTGACAGACTGTTGCTCAGGATAACCCCGATAAACAGAACACACACAAATGCCGGGATCTGGAACTTCCACTGCATTGACGTGAAGAAATCCGTCAGAACACCATACAGATACGTTCCCGCCAGTAAACAGATAGCAATCAGTGCAATTGTTTCAAGCAGAACCATTGAAGTGATCATGCGTCCGGCCTGCGGTTTTTCAAACGCGGTCGGTGCTTCATCATCCTGTAATTTCACATCGCTCATGGCCGTTTTTTTGATCAGGAAACGGGCTACCGGACCACCAATCAGGCCGCCGAGCACCAGACCAAAGGTTGCGCAGGCAATCGCGATTTCTGTTGCGGAGCTGAAACCATAGCTGTCGCTGAAAATTTTACCCCATGCAGCCCCGGTACCATGACCACCGGAGAGTGTGATAGAACCGGCCAGCAAACCAATCAGCGGATCAAGCCCCATCATTTTTGCCAGAGAGATACCGACTGAGTTCTGCACAATCAGTAAACCCACAACCGCAATCACAAAGATAAATAACGTTCTGCCGCCCGCCTTAAGGCTGGCTAAGTTGGCGTTTAAGCCGATGGTGGCAAAGAAAGCCAGCATCAGCGGGTCTTTGAGTGAATCATCAAATTTCACTTCCAGATCCATACCGGATTTGAACCCCAATAATACGATCGCAACCAGAAGACCACCGGCCACAGGTTCAGGAATTGTATACTTTTCGAGGAATGGTACAGTTTTTACGAGTTTACGTCCCAGTAATAGGACGAGTGTGGCCGCAACCAGCGTGCCGTAAACGTCGAGTTGATACATTCACGTACCCCTTTTATTGTTGGTATTTGTTACATCAATATCGCGTTAATAACGTCCCTGTTACGCAAAAAGAAAAAGCAGGTATCCGGATTAAAGAAAAAAAAGCGGATAAAGACAAGTTAAAATAAATAAAACTGTGATTATATTCCGCTATAAAAAATAACATCTCATCGGCGCAAACGATTGCTTTTGTGCCCCGGATCATTAAAATACGGTAATTGCTTATCCCGGACCTGTTGATATGAACTCTGCAATTTCTGATAAAACCAGTGTAAATCCCGCAACTAACACAAATAGTGAACTCATCTACCGGCTGGAAGATCGTCCGCCGCTGCCGCAGACGCTCTTTGCCGCCTGTCAGCATCTGCTGGCGATGTTTGTGGCGGTGATTACACCGGGGTTGCTTATCGCCCAGGCGCTCGGCCTTTCCGCCCACGACACCCAGCGGATTATCAGTATGTCACTGTTCGCTTCCGGACTGGCATCACTGCTGCAAATCCGCACCTGGGGGCCGGTCGGTTCCGGGCTGCTTTCTATCCAGGGCACCAGCTTTAACTTTGTGGCCCCGCTGATTATGGGCGGTATGGCGCTGAAAAATAATGGTGTGGATACCGAAGGGATGATGGCTGCACTGTTCGGCACTCTGATGCTGGCGGCCATGACAGAAGTTATCCTCTCCCGTTTTCTGCATCTGGCGCGCCGCATTATCACGCCGCTGGTTTCCGGTGTGGTGGTGATGATTATCGGGCTGTCGCTGATTCAGGTCGGGCTGACCTCCATCGGCGGCGGTTATGGCGCCATGGCGGATAACACCTTCGGCTCTGCTAATAATCTGATCCTCGCCGGTATTGTGCTGGCGGTGATTGTGCTGCTTAACCGCCAGAAAAACCCGTATCTGCGTGTCGCCTCTCTGGTGCTGGCGATGACAGCAGGCTATCTTGCTGCCTGGTGGATGGGTATGCTGCCGGATAACCATGCGGAAATCCCGGAGGAAGTGGTGGTGATCCCGGCCCCGCTCTATTACGGCTTATCCATCGACTGGAACCTGCTGCTGCCGCTGATCCTGATCTTTATGGTGACCTCGCTGGAAACCATCGGTGATATCACCGCGACGTCCGACGTCTCCGAACAACCGGTATCCGGCCCGCTCTACATGAAGCGCCTGAAAGGCGGTGTGCTGGCAAACGGACTGAACTCCGCCCTGTCTGCGGTCTTTAATACCTTTCCGAACTCCTGTTTCGGGCAGAATAACGGGGTGATCCAGCTGACCGGCGTTGCCAGCCGCTATGTCGGTTATGTTGTGTCGCTGATGCTGATCATACTGGGGCTGTTCCCGGCCGTCGCCGGATTTGTACAGCACATTCCGGAACCGGTACTCGGCGGAGCCACCATTGTCATGTTCGGTACGATTGCGGCATCCGGTGTGCGGATTGTCTCACGCGAAACCCTGAACCGCCGGGCGATTATGATTATCTCGCTGTCACTGGCTGTCGGCATGGGTGTTTCCCAGCAGCCGCTGATCCTGCAATTTGCACCGGACTGGCTGAAAACCCTGCTCTCTTCCGGAATTGCGGCGGGCGGCCTGACCGCGATTGCCCTGAATCTGATTTTTCCGCCGGAGAAATAATCATCTGTTTAACCGCGTGACCGGAAACGGTCACGCGTGCTGCTCTGTGCGGAAAAACCGCGATAATCCTTGTCACCGTAAAGAGCCTCACGCTAGTATGCCCTCAGGATTATCTCTCGGGAGCGCATTATGAAATGGTTGGGACGGGCTGTTTTCTGGCTGATAACACTGGTCATTATTCTTATCGTTGCCACTGCCCTTGTGGTGCAGACATCATGGGGCACAAAACAGATTTCAGCCCTTATCAGTGACAATACACGCTACAAGGTGTCACTTTCTGCGATAAGTCACTCGCTCTCCTCCCCTTCCCTTATTTCACTCAGTGATATCAGTATCAGCACAGTATCGGGGGATTTTGCCCTGGAAGCAGCCAATGTTGAGCTGACGCTGGACTGGCGCAGTTTCTCTGAACCCGGCTGGTTTGCCCGCATTATTGTGCAGAAAGGGGATATCGAAATTTCTGATGCTGCTGACAGCGGCACTCTGCCGGTCAGTGCCGGGCTGTTACAGCTCAATCAGACAAATGTCCGCCGCACCGACGGCAACCGCAGTATTGATGCAGAGGGCGTCACCGGAGGTATCACCCCGTGGCAGCCGCAGGGTAGTGACCTGACCGGTAACGGCAAATATCAGTTTTCCGCTAACGGCCTGAATTACTACGGCCTGCCGCTGAAAAATATCCTGACGCAGGGTGAGGTCAGCGGAAAACAATTCACGTTTGATAACCTGACCGCCACCCTGGAAAACGGGCTGATCACTGCGACCGGCCGCCGCAGCGCCGAAGGTCAGTGGCAGCTTGATACTCTGCTGCTCAATGACATACGCTGGCAGACACCTCAGTCTCTGACACAATTGGCAGACAGTACAGAAAGTCTGCCGGATATTCAGGCCAAAAATATCACTGCCACCAATATTAAACTTGAAGGCCATCAGTGGGCGGTAAACTATCTGGAAGGCACGATCAAAAATCTGGCCTTTAAACAGGGACGCTGGCAGACGGACAACGGACAGGCAGATATCGCCGCAGCGGATCTGACACTCAGCGGGCAGCATTTTTCTGACATTATCAGCACGCTGGAACTGCGCGGCGATCAGATTGACGTCAACCGCCTGACCGGCCGCTATGACAAGAGTATTCTGCGTTTTACCGGGAACTGGAACCGCGCCACCCGGACACTCGATATCACCAGCGGTGTTACCGACAATCTGCTGTACAGCTTCCCGGAACAGTGGTTCTCTGCATTGCAGGAAGCGGCCCCGCAGGGGATTGATACTATCCGCTTACAGGATATAAAAGTCTCCAATGCCCTGCTGATTGATACACAAGCGATTTTCCCGTTCCAGCTCACCAATGTGAACGGCTACATCAAAACGATGCAGATCCTGAAATCCGGCCAGTGGGGACTATGGGACGGCGAACTGTCGGTCAGTGCGGGCAATGCCACCTTTAACCGCGTCGAACTGCACCGTCCGTATCTGACACTGACCGCCGGGGCGGACAGTGCGGCAACCACACAATTTGCGGCTTCCGCCGGAGAGGGACTGCTGAAAATGCAGTTTCAGGTCACCCCGTCCGGTACTGCGCCTTTCCGTTTCGCATTACAGGCTACCGGAGCTGACAGCCAGATCCTGTCACAATGGGGCTGGCAGCCTGCTCCGCTCTCCGGCAGTGCCAATTACACACTGCACCTGAACGGACAACTGCGGACAGAAGATATCCGCAGTACACTGAGCGGTATGCTCTCCGGACAGGATAAACAGGGGAATCAGATAAACCGGGCTATCACGCAGGGGCAGATGGATAACGCCCCGGTATCCGCAGAGCCGGTGCCTTCTGCCCCGCCTGCACAGCGGGTGATCCCGGATAACAGCGAAACCGGGGAAATTTAGCAGCACCTGCTGATACAGAAACAGCGCCGTAAGGCGCTGTTTTTCTTTATCGGTAACATGGCGGGTTATGTACCGTGATGATAACAGGCAAGCAAACGAAAAGCGTAAGCGCCATGGATGGCGCGATCCGAGCGCACAGGGATGTGTTTACAGCGTCTTTTCGTTTTGCCTGTTATCAGAGCATCCCGGATCTGACAAATTCGATCAACAGCGTCGTAAGACGCTGTTTTATCCGTTACTCCGCACTGTGTTTCTGTCCGGGCAACACCATATAAGTGCCGGTAAAGACCGCCCCGACCTCATCGCCCTGTCCGACGGTCACTTCCAGCTTAATCCGCGCCTTACTGCCGCGCGCCAGGCGATCCAGGTCACCGCTGAGTTTATCGCGGGAAGCAATCGCCTCCGGCCGGCCTGCCACTGCTTTGCGGTAACGGATGTTGGCATCCACCAGCACGATATCGCCGTCCAGTGAATTTTCCTGTAACAGCAGCCAGATAAGTCCCCAGCCGGTCAGTGTCGCCATAGAAAACTGGCTGCCTGCAAAAATTGTCTGATGCAGATTCTGATTCGGGCCTTCCGGCATGGTGGTCATAAATTTCTGACCGGTATACTGCGTAATACGAATCCCCATCTTTTCACTCAGGGGGATGGTTTCATACCATGCTTTCTGTAACTCAGCACACCAGTCGGGGCGATGCAGAATCGCATCGAGGGTTTCAACGGATTTAATCATAAAAAAATGACGAACAGGCGTCGTTTGCGGGCCTGTAATCGGTCCTCTGTTTTCAAAACCTGATTTTTCAAAAAATGCGACCGCTTCCTCACGGGCACTGCACACAATCCGCTTCACACCCTCCTGACGGGCCACTGACTCCAGTGCGCGTGCAATCAGTGTTCCGAACCCGCGTCCCTGCATCTGCGGATCAACAGCCAGAAAGCGGATCGCGCCTTCATTTTCTGCATTGATATACAAACGGCCGACAGCCACAGGCTGCCCGGTTTCATCCACCACCATCTGATGATGTGCATAGGTATCATAGCCGTCCTTTTCCGACCCCTGCGGCTGATTCAGCGGTTTGCGCAGCATCGCCCAGCGGAAATGAAAATAGCTTTCCAGCTCCTGATCGGTTTTGGGTACCCGTAAATGATACATTGCACTTTCTCCTGTCAGTGGTAACCGGTGACCGGCCTGAGACTGTTGTATCATACCTGCAGCCAGAAAGTGACCGGACCATCGTTTGTCAGACTGACCTGCATGTCTGCCGCAAACCGGCCTGTTTCCGTCACCATTCCTGCTGCCCGGCACTGTGCCACAAAGTGCTCATATAAGGCATTGGCTTTTTCCGGTGCCGCGCCGTTTGAAAATCCCGGGCGCATTCCTTTTTGTGTTTCTGCTGCTAACGTAAATTGTGACACCACCAGCAGCTGACCGCCGGACTGCGCCACATTCAGGTTCATTTTTCCGTCCGCATCACTGAAAATGCGGTAACCCATCACTTTCTCACTGAGGCGTTTCGATTTCTGTTCGTCATCATCCCGCTCAACACCCAGCAGAACCAGTAATCCGGGACCGATTTCACCGGCAACTTCCCCGGCGATCCGGACATCCGCGCGGGTCACACGCTGTATTAATGCAATCATGTCATATCCGTTTAAAAAACAATCAAATCTGAATTATTCAGTCACTTCTGCGGAAAAATCATATTCTGCAAAATAACGGGAGACAGTATCGCGATCAGTAACAAACACGCCTTTGATACCGAGTTCCGTTGCCGCATCCACGTTCTCACGGACATCATCGAAGAACACGACGTCCTGCGGTTCAAACTCTTCGGTTTCAAGCACATACTGATAAATATCCGGGTCCGGCTTGCGCAGCCCCAGATCCTGGGAAAGATACAGAAAATCGGCGGAAGCGGCGATTTCCGGATAGTGCTGCGGCCAGTAATCCTGATGCAGACGATTGGTGTTAGAGAGTACCACCACGCGGTGCCCCTGCTCACGCAGCCTGTTCATGATATCAATCACTTCAGGGCGGACAGAGATAAAGATAGCCTGCCAGCCTTCGGCAAACTCATCGAAACTCAGCGACATTCCCAGCTCATCATTAATGGCTTCGGCAAATTCAACATCGGAAATTTTGCCGCATTCATGCTGTTTAAAGGTTTCGCCGTGAATAAAATCACTGCTCAGTTCAGACAGCGGCTTGCCGCTCAG
Organism: Morganella sp. BCCO 40_0007; assembly: GCF_032989665.1. NCBI lineage: Bacteria > Pseudomonadati > Pseudomonadota > Gammaproteobacteria > Enterobacterales > Morganellaceae > Morganella > Morganella sp. BCCO 40_0007. Next base: position 85,015 of record NZ_JAVBIN010000004.1, read on the forward strand.
ATTACTCCAGACTGATAAAACACGTTTAAAATCAATATCAATAATGACATTACCCATGTCAAAGATATAAAGCATACCATCCCTCCGGGTTGATGAATTATTTTTACTCTACCCGCAGACTCTCTTCCTGAACAGAGTGAAAACCGTTTTCGGTGAGAAAAAATATCCGGGACTGCGATCGCCGCCCATATTTCAGTGCAGTTATCAGTCTGTGACCGGTATGTAACGGCAGACAGAAAAAGCTCAGGGCGCCCGGAGGCGCCCTGAGTGGCATGAATCAAAACAACCGGCAGAGATTAATCTTTGCTGCGGTGTGCGCGTTTGCGGTCGTTTTCAGTCAGGTGGCGTTTACGCAGACGGATAGACTTCGGCGTAACTTCCACTAATTCGTCGTCATCGATAAATTCTAACGCCTGTTCCAGGGTTTTCTCGATAAACGGAGTCAGTGTGGTCGCTTCATCTGTACCGGACGCACGCATGTTGGTCAGTTTCTTACCGGTCAGGCAGTTAACTGTCAGGTCGTTTGAACGTGAGTGAATACCGATCAGCTGGCCTTCATACACTTCAGTACCGTGACCGACAAACAGCTTACCGCGATCCTGCAGGCTGTACAGTGCATAAGCAACTGCTTTACCCTGGCCGTTGGAAATCATCACACCGTTCTGACGGCGGCCGATTTCACCCTGTTTAACATCATCATAGTGACTGAATGTGGCATACAGTAAACCGGTACCGGAAGTCATGGTCATGAATTCAGTACGGAAACCGATCAGACCACGGCTCGGGATGCTGTAATCCAGGCGTACGCGGCCTTTACCATCCGGCATCATGTTACTCAGTTCGCCTTTACGCTCACCGAGTGCGCGCATAACGTCACCCTGATGCTGCTCTTCGATATCCAGAGTCACCTGCTCGAACGGCTCTTGTTTACGGCCATCGATAGTACGGAAGATAACGCGCGGACGGGATACCGCCAGCTCAAAACCTTCACGGCGCATGTTTTCGATCAGAACAGATAAGTGCAGCTCACCACGGCCTGATACACGGAATGCATCCGGGTCTTCAGTTTCTTCAACACGCAGTGCCACGTTGTGAACCAGTTCTTTCTTCAGGCGGTCAAGGATCTGACGGGAAGTCACGTATTTCCCTTCTTTTCCGCAGAACGGAGAGGTGTTAACGCAGAAATACATGCTGACGGTTGGTTCATCAACGGCCAGTGGTGTTAATGCTTCAACACAACCGGTGTCACAGATAGTATCGGAGATATTCAGTTCGCCCAGACCGGTCAGTGCGATGATATCACCGGCTTCCGCGATTTCAGATTCGATACGATCCAGACCTAAATGGCTCAGCACTTTACCGATTTTAGCGTTACGGGTTTTACCTTCCGCATCAATAATAGTTACCTGCTGGTTTGGTTTGACTTTACCGCGCTTGATGCGGCCAATCCCGATAACACCTAAATAGTTGTTGTAATCGAGCTGGGAGATCTGCATCTGGAACGGGCCGTCGAGGTCAACCTGAGGCGGCTCAACATATTTCACGATCGCTTCGTACAGCGGGGTCATGTCATCCGCCATATCGTTATAATCGGTACCCGCGATACCATTCAGCGCAGATGCGTAAATGATCGGGAAGTCGAGCTGCTCGTCGGTTGCGCCGAGGTTGTCAAACAGGTCAAACACCTGGTCGATAACCCAGTCAGGACGTGCACCCGGACGGTCAATTTTGTTGATAACAACGATTGGTTTCAGGCCGTTTGCAAACGCTTTCTGCGTTACAAAGCGGGTCTGCGGCATAGGACCGTCCATCGCATCCACCAGCAGCAGTACGCTGTCAACCATGGACATCACACGTTCTACTTCACCACCGAAATCGGCGTGCCCCGGGGTGTCAACGATGTTGATGTGATAGTCGTTCCACGTAATCGCGGTATTTTTTGCCAGAATAGTAATGCCGCGCTCTCTTTCCAGATCGCCGGAGTCCATTACACGCTCTTCCGGTTTTGAACGCTCATCAAACGTACCGGACTGCTGTAATAATTTATCGACCAGCGTGGTCTTGCCATGGTCAACGTGAGCGATGATGGCAATATTTCTTAATTTCTCGATAGACAAAGACTTGTACCGTTTTCGTTAATGGATGGGAATTACGTCACAGATAGCATTCTTTTCAACAACGCCCATCTATGGTGTAGATGTTTGGTGGTATTTTACACGTTCTCTGAGGCAAGTGAAAGAAGTGTGATACATCTCACTTAAAAAATAAATGATTATAAAACATAGAGATAAAATCCATCCTGCCATTTTTTTACAAAATCAGCGGCGCATACCACGCTCAGCGACGAATTCAGAGGGGCATATCATAAACCTATTCAGGATAAAAGAGATACTTTTTTTGCGTTTGCGGCCGGGAAACAAGCGGGCCGGCCTGATTGCACCACATTGGTGCACTACCATCTCACAGACAGAATCAGAAACGCACCAATATGGTGCAATTTACGGCATTTCCGCTATCCTTATTTGAGTAATACGCTGCAGTAACGCGGTTTACCCCCTTTTAAAAAAGTTGGCACGCTTTTCGCTTTATATTTATCAAGCAATGTGAGAACCGCAATCAGTGTCCCTCCGGGTGACCACCAGAGGATTGACGGAACATCCCAAACCAGGAGATCTGAATATGTCTGTTGAACATGTATTGACCATGATGGAAGAGCACAACGTTAAATTCGTGGACTTACGCTTTACCGATACCAAAGGCAAGGAACAGCATGTATCGATCCCTGCTCATCAGGTAGATGAAGATTTCTTCGAAGACGGAAAAATGTTTGACGGTTCCTCAATGGCCGGCTGGAAAGGCATCAACGAATCCGACATGGTACTGATGCCGATCGCGGAATCCGCCCTGATCGACCCGTTCTTTGAAGTCCCGACACTGGTTCTGCGCTGTGATGTCTTAGAGCCGAACACCATGCAGGGTTATGACCGCGACCCGCGCTCTATCGCCAAACGTGCCGAAGATTTCCTGCGCACCAGCGGTATTGCGGATACCGTCCTGTTCGGGCCTGAACCTGAGTTTTTCCTGTTTGATGACATCCGTTTCGGTGCGGATATCTCCGGCGCTTACTATCATATCAATGATATCGAAGCGGCCTGGAACACCGGTACTGTCTATCCGGAAGGCAACAAGGGTCACCGTCCGCGTGTGAAAGGTGGTTACTTCCCGCTGCCGCCGGTCGATTCCTCACAGGATCTGCGTTCTGAAATGTGCCTGGTTATGGAAGAGATGGGCCTGGTCGTTGAAGCGCATCACCATGAAGTCGGTACTGCCGGCCAGAACGAAATCGCCACCCGCTTCAATACCATGACACTGAAAGCGGATGAAACCCAGATGTACAAATACGTGGTGCAGAATGTGGCGCACCGCTACGGTAAAACCGCAACCTTTATGCCAAAACCGCTGATCGGCGATAACGGCTCCGGTATGCACTGCCATATGTCTCTGTCAAAAGACGGCGTTAACCTGTTCTCCGGGGATAAATATGCCGGTCTGTCAGAAATGGCGCTCTATTACATCGGCGGGATCATCAAACACGCCCGTGCCCTGAATGCCTTTACCAACCCGACCACCAACTCTTACAAGCGTCTGGTGCCGGGCTATGAAGCACCGGTGATGCTGGCATACTCTGCGCGTAACCGTTCGGCTTCAATCCGTATTCCGATTGTGTCCAGCGCGAAAGCCCGCCGTATTGAAGTCCGCTTCCCGGACCCGGCAGCTAACCCGTACCTGGCCTTTGCCGCACAGCTGATGGCCGGTCTGGATGGCATCATCAATAAAATTCATCCGGGTGATGCAATGGACAAAAACCTGTATGACCTGCCGCCGGAAGAAGCAAAAGAAATCCCGACAGTCGCACCATCTCTCGGTGATGCACTGGATGCACTGGCTGCTGACCACGAATTCTTAACCCGTGGCGGTGTATTTACCGAAGATGCGATTAACACCTATATCGACCTGCTGCGTGCTGATGTTCAGCGCCTGAATATGACTCCGCATCCGGTTGAATTTGATATGTATTACAGCGTGTGATTCTGATTGTGCCTCAGAATGAGGCACACAGAGTGACAGGTTCCGGTTTATTTTGTTGCCGTGAAGCACTTGACCCGCCGTTGGGCGGGTCCTTTTCTCCTGCGGGGTAAATACGCTACAATGCACCAAATTGGTGCAAAGAGGTGGATGACAATGAACCCGGATAACAGACCGCAGGCGGAACAACTCCTTGATTCACTGATTAACTGTGTCCTGCTGCTGGATAATGACCTGATTATCCGCTACGCCAATCAGTCGGCTATGCAGTTATTCGCCCAGAGTGCCCGTAAACTCACCGGCACACCGCTCCCTATTTTATACAGTTACCTTTCCCTCGATACCGCTGCCTTTCAGTCCGCACTGGCAGAAGGCCACAGTTTTACTGACAACGATGTGACCCTGGTGGTAAATAATCAGATGCATGCACTGTCCCTGAGTGCACAGCCGGTATCCGGGAATTTTATTCTGCTGGAACTGACCCCTCTCGACAGTCACCGGCGCATTACCCAGGAACAGTTACAGCAGGCGCAACAGGCCGCTGCCCGTGATCTGGTGCGCGGACTGGCTCACGAAATCAAAAATCCGCTCGGCGGACTGCGCGGTGCCGCACAGCTGTTATCCCGCGCGTTACCGGACCCGTCACTTCAGGAATACACACAGGTTATTATCGAACAGGCTGATCGCCTGCGGGCGCTGGTTGATCGCCTTCTTGGCCCCCAGCATCCGGGCCGGAAAAGTATGCAGAGCATTCACCATGTGGCGGAGCGGGTCTTTCAGCTTATCAACCTGGAAAAGCCGGACAATATCACGCTGGTCAAAGATTATGATCCCAGTTTGCCGGAGTTATCGCATTATCCCGACCAGATCGAACAGGTTATCCTCAATATTATGCGTAATGCCCTGGAAGCCCTGCACGCCTCAGGGGGCACGATTATTCTGCGTACCCGCACTGCATTCCAGGTGATGCTGCACGGCGAGCGCTACCGGCTGGCAGCCAGAATTGATATTGAAGACAACGGCCCGGGAATTCCGCCGCATATCCTGGATACCCTGTTTTACCCGATGGTCAGCGGCCGTGAAGGCGGCTCCGGGCTGGGTTTATCCATTGCCCGTAATCTGATCGATCAGCATAACGGCAAAATTGAATTCAGCAGCTGGCCGGGTCATACCTTATTTTCACTTTATCTGCCAATCCGTCAGTAAGCCTGTTGAGGAGGTCATATGCAGCCGGGAAAAATCTGGGTCGTTGATGATGACAGCGCGATCCGCTGGGTGCTTGAACGGGCACTGAACAGCGCCGGTTATACCTGTCTCTGTTTTGACAGTGCTGAAAATGCCCTGGCGGCGCTGAACAGCGGGCAGCCGGACGTGCTGATCTCCGATATCCGGATGCCGGGCATGGACGGATTGTCCCTGCTGGCGGCGGTCAAACAGCATAACCCCCTGCTGCCGGTAATTATCATGACCGCCCATTCCGACCTGGATGCCGCGGTAAATGCGTACCAGCAGGGTGCGTTTGATTATCTGCCGAAACCCTTTGATATTGATGATGCCGTCACGCTGGTCGCCCGTGCTCTGGAACATTACCGGGAACAGCATCTGCCGGTACGGCAGGAAGTCACTGCTGATCCGGTTTCCGGCATTATCGGGGAATCCCCGGCAATGCAGGAAGTGTACCGGGTGATAGGCCGGTTATCCCGCTCCTCCATCAGTGTGCTGATTAACGGTGAATCCGGGACCGGGAAAGAGCTGGTGGCTCACGCTCTGCACCACCACAGCCCGCGTGCGGACGCGCCGTTTATTGCTCTCAATATGGCAGCGATCCCGAAAGACCTGATTGAATCAGAACTCTTCGGCCATGAAAAAGGGGCGTTTACCGGTGCCTTACAGGTACGTCAGGGGCGTTTTGAGCAGGCTGACGGCGGCTCGCTGTTTCTCGATGAAATCGGTGATATGCCGCTCGATATTCAGACCCGGCTGCTGCGCGTGCTGGCAGAAGGCCAGTTTTACCGTGTCGGCGGTTATGCACCGGTGAAAGTGGATGTCCGGATTATTGCCGCGACTCACCAGGATCTGGAACGGCTGGTAACAGAAGGTAAATTCCGCGAAGATCTGTTTCACCGCCTGAATGTTATCCGCATACAGTTACCGCCGCTGCGGGAACGGCCGGGGGATATTCCGCGTCTGACACGTCATTTTCTGCAAAAAACAGCAAAAGAGCTGGGAACCGAAGCGAAAACACTGCATCCGGATACGGAAAAATTACTGATGCAGCTACGGTGGTCCGGTAACGTCCGCCAGCTGGAAAACGTCTGCCGCTGGCTGACCGTGATGTCCGCCACTCAGGAAGTGCTGCCGCAGGATCTGCCTGCTGACCTGACAATGACCGCTGCCGGAGAGCAAATCTGTTATGAAAACAGTTATGGCCCGGCTGCCGGCAACTGGGATAAACAGCTGGCACAGTGGGCGGATGCACAGTTACAGGCCGGAAAAACAGATTTGCTGGCGGATGCCCTGCCGCTGTTTGAGCGCACCCTGTTGCAGTGCGCACTGAATTACAGCAACGGACACAAACAGGATGCCGCCCGTCTGCTGGGCTGGGGGCGTAATACACTGACACGGAAACTGAAAGAGGCCGGGATTGATGACACCGCATCAACCCCGGAAGCAGATTAAATCACGCGGGAGAACTGACGCTGCCGCATCTGGTTACGCAGGTAAGTATCAAAACACATACAGATATTACGGATAAGCAGACGTCCGCGCAGCGTGACCACCAGAGCATCATCGCGGATCTCAACCAGCCCGTCATCGGCCATCGGCTGCAATAATTGCAGATCTTCGGCGAAATGGGTTTTAAAATTCAGATTGTACTGTTTTTCAATCTGCGCATAATCCAGGCGGAAATTACAGATCAGCGCCTTAATCACATCACGGCGCAGGCAATCCTCTTCCGTCAGCACCAGCCCGCGGCACAATCCGTTGCCGTACTCTTCCACCTGTGCATACCAGGTTTTCAGGTCTTTCTGGTTCTGGGCATAGTGATCACCCAGCATGCTAATCGCAGAGACGCCAAAGCCCAGCAAATCACACTCTTCATGGGTGGTATACCCCTGAAAATTGCGGTGCAGAATGCCGTTATTCTGAGCGATAGCCAGTTCATCATCCGGTTTGGCAAAGTGATCCATCCCGATAAACTGATAGCCGCTGCCGGTCAGGCTTTCAATCGTCTGCTGTAAAATCGTCAGTTTCTGCTCTGCGGACGGCAGGTCTTCATCTTTGATTTTCCGCTGGGCGGCAAACAGGTTCGGCAGATGAGCATAGTTAAAGACACTCAGGCGATCCGGTGACAGCTCCGCCACCCGTTTCAGGGTAAACGCAAAGCTCTCCGGGGTCTGTTTCGGCAGGCCGTATATCAGGTCGATACTGACGGATTCAAACCCGGTTTCACGGGCACGCTCCACCAGGGCAAAAATCGTGGCTTCATCCTGCTCGCGGTTGACCAGGCGCTGTACTTCTTTATTGAAATCCTGCACACCCATACTCAGGCGGTTAAATCCTTCCGCCCGCAGATGGTCGATAACATCCAGTTCTATTTCACGCGGGTCGATTTCAATAGAAAGCTCGGCATCCGCCGCAAAATCAAAATGCTGACGCAACATACCGGTCAGACGGCTGATCTGCGCTTTATCGAGATAGGTCGGCGTGCCACCGCCCCAGTGCATCTGATGCACTTCGCGCCCGGCAAATAACGGGGCACGGGCGGCGATCTCTTTCTCCAGCACAGCCAGATATTCATCCGCCTTATGCTTCTGCCGGGTGACTAATTTATTACAGCCGCAGAAATAGCATAATTTATGGCAGAACGGGATATGCACATATAACGACAACGGGCGCTGCGGATAGCGGTGTGCCGAGGCGATAAAATCACTGTCACTGTACTGCTGATTAAATTCCAGTGCAGTCGGATACGACGTGTATCGCGGACCGGAATAGTTATATTTCCGGATCAATGCCAGATCCCAGATGATCGCGTCAGACATGCTCTCCCCTTTGCTCACCTTTGCAGAATTAATATGTTTCCGTTCTCTGACGGTTTAGTGTGCCGCACAGTTTATCGGATCTGCCGCCCGATTAATATGATCACACCACAGACAGACAATCCGGTGTACATCACTTGATCCGGTGACATTACTACAGAGCCGTCAGCATCGCCGCTAATCCGAACAGAACACCGGGCGCATTGGCGACCGCCACCGGCAGATCTTTCACTTTAATGCCGTAAATCACCCAGAGTGTACAGTTAAATGCGGCAGCCAGCGGCTGTAACGGGGATGTTTTATGCCCCGCCAGATTGTCCATTATCTGAGGAATATACGAGACATACATACAGAATGCTGTAAAGGTTGCCACCCAGCCAAGGCAGCGGATAAAGCGGCTGTGATCATGCGGCTGACGTTGTGTATTACTCATTGGAATCTCCCGGAGAACCGTATCAGCATAACTTTGCATTATTCTTCAGAATTATTTATTATTTTCAATAATATATCTGCTCGTGCCGTCACAGAAAAACCGCTCTGATATTGCAGATAACCGCCTTAATGCCGGTATTTAATCCGCTATTAAGGCAGATAACACGGCAAACACGTAGGCTGAATATAAGAAAACCGGCATAACAGTCGCCTGTTACGCCGGTTTTAATGCAGTACCGCCGGTTTCAGCGGAATAACGGAAGATCAGCGCCCTTTCAGCAGTTGCATGATGTCATCGGTTTTCTCTTCATCATCATCTTCATCAAGAGAAATACCGAGTTTTTCCATCAGCGCATCGATACGTTCAAGCATGGTATCGACGTAAGTATTTTCTTCTGCGGTCAGGGTTTCATTGTTCTCAAGACGCTGCAGTAATGCATCGAGACGCTCGTCGTTCTCGAGTTTTACCAGCTCTTCTTCCGGAGACAATCCGGCTTTGAGCGGCTCAGCCGGTTTTTTTACCGCCGGTTTGACAGAGGTTCTGCCTTCAGCAATCAGCGGAACCGGTTTTTTACTGCCGATACGCGGATCAGCAACCGCATTATCCGTACCACGGCCGGTCTTGCGGGCATCATCCTGCTGACGGGCACCGGACGGATTACCGCGGTGCTTTTTCTGCCGTTTACGTTCACGGCCTTCCGCGTTGAGCTCCTCACGGCTTTTTTTGGGTGTCCGTGACCGGGATGGTTTTTTTGAAATAGCGGCCATATACCTTACTCGCTTAAAAATTAACTGATTAATTTGTGTTAACATTTACCACGTAAATGAACAGTACAAAACTATATTCACGGCTTCCGGGTTACCCGCAGCCATGACAGTGATTCGCTGGCGGCTAGTTTACCCTGATTTCCGTCAAAACGATCTATCATTTCGCCTCCGGGTGAATAATGAACACAGCTATTATTTTAACCAAGATATAGAATTATGCACTTTTCACAACAAACGTCACACCGCCCCGTCTGGTTTTGGGTCGCAGCTTATGTCACGCTCTGGATTATTATCAGTTACAGATTCGATCCGACAGTACCGTATGATGCAGTAGAAGCCCTCAACTGGGGAAAAACCGGTGAATGGGGTGCGCCGAAAAACCCGTGGCTGGTCGGCATGCTGATGTATCCGGTCATCGCCTTCCCTGATCTGATTGCCGCCGATTTCTACTGGTATTTCATTCATTTTACCGGCATCGGGATCGGTATGGCCGGCGTGTGGTATCTGACACACCGCCTCACACAGCGTACTGATTTTGCCTGGCTGGCACTGCTGTCACTGAATCTGTCGGGGATCATTAATTTTGATTTAATTCCTTATAATGATAACTATATCCTGGTCACCTTCTGGCCATGGGTGCTGTACTTTTTTGTCCGTGCCGTTTATGACAATCCCGCCTGGTGGATGGGTTTTGCACTGACGTCGGGGCTTGCCACCATGGGCAAATATTCCACCCTGGCGCTGGTCGGTATGGTCTTTCTGTTTACCTTGTTTGTGCCGAAAGCGCGGGAAAGTTACCGCTCGCCCTGGTTTTATGCCGCTATCGCCCTCTGGTTTGCTCTGGTCATTCCGAATGTTATCTGGCTGGTTAACAATGATTTTGCCGCCTTTAAATGGGTCGGTTCACAAATTAAAACCGGTTTAACCCTGAAAACCACCGGTTCACTGTTCACGGTTTTTTATCCGCTGATCATTATTGCCGTCATTATCCGTCTTAAAGGCGGCCGTTTCGGCTGGCCAAAAGAACAGGCAAAACGGCTTATCAATATTATGATTCTGGCACCGCTCGCCGTAATTTATATCTGGTTCACCTTCCATAAAGGCGGACGCATTACCGAGTGGTTACAGCCTTTTGTCCTGCTCAGCATCCCCGCGCTGATCTGCTCGGTGGTAACACCGCCGGTAAAACCGCTGAAAAACGTGATGAACGGGCTGATAGCCTTTGCGGTTATCGTTATCGCAGGCTATGCCACAGTGATGAGTCTCAATATCCGCGATGCCGGACAGAAAAATATCGGGCTGAAAATCTTTACTGCGGAGGCGGAAACCTGGTGGGAGCAGGAAACCGGAAAACCGCTGAAATATACCGGCGGGGAATACCTGCATGAGTGGCTGACCTTTTACGGTAAGCACCAGCCGGAAACTATCCAGCCGTGGATCAATGAGTTTGGCCATACCTACCGGGCAACCAATATTTATAACCTGCATGTCACCCGTGAGGATATCCGCCGGGACGGTGCCCTGCTGATCGGCAAAGCGAACAGCACCTGCGCGGATGAGCCGTTTACCGGCGCGCTGGAAGACTGGCCGGATCTGGTTATCGCGAAGCGGAAACAGGTCGTATATCAGTCACAGCCCGGCGCAAAAGAAGAAGCCGTCTGTCTGGGGATTGTGTATCCCGCCCGCTAAAACAGAGACAAAAAAACCGCGCCGGTATCACCGCGCGGTTTTTTCACATCTGACTGACGGCCTGAATCAGGCGTCCACAAATACCATCTTCAGAATAAACAGCAGTGACACCACCACCACACACAGGTTCAGCTCACGCCAGCGGCCGGTGCCCAGCTTCATGGCGCAGTAAGCGATAAACCCTAATGCAATCCCTTCAGTGATAGAGAAACTGAACGGCATCATCACGGCGGTCACAAACGCCGGAACCGATTCGGTCAGATCATTCCAGTTCACGCGCACCAGGCTGGAAGTCATCAGAACGCCGACATAAATCAGCGCTCCGGCAGTCGCATAAGCAGGAACCATCGCTGCCAGCGGTGAAATAAAGATCGCCGCGAGGAACAGCAGACCGACCACAATGGCGGTCAGACCGGTACGTCCGCCGACAGAAACCCCGGAAGTACTTTCAATAAATGCGGTCACGGAAGATGTCCCCATCGCAGAGCCGGCGACGGAGCTGATACTGTCCACATACAGCGCTTTTTTCATGTTCGGGAAACGGCCTTTCTCATCCGCCAGCCCGGCTTTATCTGTCACACCGATCAGGGTTCCGGAGGAGTCAAACAGGTTCACCAGCATAAACGAGAAGATAATCCCGGCGAGGGATAAATCCAGCGCGCCCATGATATCCACATGACCGACCACAGAAGTAATTCCCGGCGGCACATCAAATATGCCCTTATAGGTGACATCGCCGAGGAAAAGCCCGATGGAGGTGGTCACCACGATTGACACCAGTACAGCCGCGTGGATATTACGCGCAGCCAGAATGGCGATAATAAAGAAGCCCAGTGCGCCCAGCACCACACCGTGATCGGTAAACTTACCGATAGTCACCAGCGTATCCGCGTTCGGCACAATAATACCGGCGTTTTTCAGCCCCATCATGGCGATAAACAGCCCGATACCGCTGGTGATCCCCACCCGCAGGCCCAGCGGGATATGCGCAATCAGCCAGTAACGGATGCGCAGCAGGGTCAGGATAAACAGCCCGACCGCCCCCCAGAAAATCGCGCCCATCGCCACTTCCCAGGAGTAATGCATTGCACCCACCACCACAAAGGCAAAGAAGGCATTCAGCCCCATCGCCGGCGCAACCGCCACCGGCAGGTTAGCAAATAACCCCATCCCGATACTGCCGATGGCCGCAATCAGACAGGTGGTGACAAACACCGCTTTGATATCCATCCCGGCGAACGAGAGGATTTGCGGGTTTACAAAGATGATATACACCATGGTGAGGAACGTGGTCAGCCCGGCAATAATTTCTGTGCGGACAGTTGTGCCGTGTTCCTGTAATTTAAACACGCGCTGGAGCAGGCCCTGATGAGGATCAGTGCCGGAAGTCGGAGTAGTCATGAATAAGGAGTCCCGGAAATTTGTTTTTTTCGGCTTATCCTACCGCATCATTTTCAAAAAGAAAACGTTTGCGTTTCATTGCGGGAAAATCCCGGCCATTAACTGTACCGGGATTGTCACTGATCAAACTTATGATGTACAGGCAGCCGGTTTTTCTGACAACTGTACCGGTTTCTCCCTGCCGCGGCCAAACAGACGGGCGAGCCATGACTGACGGGGCTGCCGCTGCAATGAATAACGGTGCATCAGGGCATTTGCGCCCAGTTCCAGCCCGGAACACATCACAAAATAGATAAAGGCGACAAACAGGAAAATCTCTGTCGGATACACCATACTGCGGTTATTGACCTGAGTCGCAAGAAACGACAGTTCCCCCACACCGACAATATAGGCCAGCGAGGTGTCTTTAATCAGCGCAATCCACTGATTAATAAAGGACGGGATCATCATCCGCAGCGCCTGCGGTAACACGATATGCCACAGCACTTCCCACCGGCTGAAGCCGAGAGACATACCCGCCTGCCACTGCCCTTTACCGATAGCCAGAATACCGGCCTTCACGCCATGAGCGATATAGGCCGAGGTGACCAGCGCCAGCGCACAGACCACCGTGGTGATTTCCGGCACATCCACGCCGAACGCGATTGGCAGCAGGAAATAGACCCAAAATATCAGCATAATGATGGGAATAGCACGGAAAAAACCGAGAAATGCGGCAAACAGGTTCACCCACCAGCCGCGCAGCATCGCCAGCATCACCCCGCCGATAGTCCCCAGCACCACGGAAATGGCCCCCGCAATCAGGCTGATCACCAGCGTCAGTGCCGCACCTTCCAGCGGTCCGTCAGGAAAAGTACCAAACAGCAGATATTCCCAGTTATCACGAATTACAGAAAAATCCATCTTAATACCCCCGTGCCAGAGCCCGCTGTGTCCGCCACTGTCCGAATGCTTCCATCACAGCGATAATGGCGATATAGAGGATCGTCGCGACGCCGAAAGCTTCAAAAGTTTGTAAGGACTGACTTTCTACCTGACGCGAGGCATAAGAGAGCTCAGCCACACCGATCGCCATGGTCAGGGACGAGTTTTTCACCACATTCATATATTGGCCGAGCAGCGGCGGCATGGCGATTCTGACCGCCTGCGGCAGCACCACATACCGCATGGACTGCCACGGCGTCAGCCCGAGCGCCAGCGCCGCTGATTTCTGCTGACGCCCGGTACCGGCAATGCCCGCCCGCAGTTCTTCCGCAATAAACGGTGCGGAGTAGAGCGTCAGCCCGAACCACCCGGCGATAAATTCAAATGACGGCCAGGCGAGTGTCAGCCCGGCCAGTTCAATCTCATGCGGCGTATTCAGCCAGATTTTCAGCGCCTGCGGCAGAATTTCCCCGGAGGCGAAATACCAGAAAAACAGCTGTACCAGCAGCGGCGTGTTACGGAATACACTGGTGTAAGCACTGACTAACCAGCGGGTCGGTGCAAACTGACTGTCCCGCCCGGCCACAAGCAGAAAACCGAGCAGTGTCGCCGCGAGAATTGTCCAGAATGCGATAAGCAGGGTGATTACAAACCCCTGCCCCAGCCATTCCAGATATTCCGGCGCAAGTAAGTGCGTACTTATAAATTGCTCAAACATCCGCTAATCCCGTCTGTTACCGCAGAAATGCAGGAAGCCTCACCGGAGTGAGGCCTGAATCAGATAATACAATCACATTACTTCGGCTGGTCAGCCAGCGGTGCAAACTTAAATTCACCGCGTGGCTGTTCCGCTTTGGTACCCGGACCAAACCACTGGTTATAAATCTGCTGTGATTTACCCTCACTTTCGAGTTTCAGCAGGGTTTTATTCACAGCTTCCACCAGACGGGTTTCCCCTTTCGGTGCGGCCAGCGCCTGATATTCACGGGTCAGGCTGAACGGTGAGAGTTCAAATTCTGCTTTTACTGACTCCGGCAGGTTACCCAGCAGCCCGACCAGTTTGGCATCATCCTGCGTGATAGCATCAACGTTACCATTACGCAGCGCGGCGAACGCCAGTGGGGTATCATCATAAGAAATCACTTTGGTACCCGGATATTTCTCGCGCAGCGTCACTTCCTGAACGGTACCTTTATCCGCACCGATGCGCAGTTTGGCTACATCTTCCGGCGTTTTCAGCACACCTTTGCGGGCGATAAATTTCTGTCCGGTCTGAAAATCAGGAATGGAGAAATCCACCTGTTTGGCGCGCTCATCCGTAATGGTGAAGTTCGCCCCGATTAAATCCACTTTGCCGGAGACCAGCAGCGGAATACGGTTTGCCGGGTTGGTCGGGCGCAGCTCCAGTTTAACACCCAGGTCATCCGCGACAGCCTGCGCAATATCCACATCATAACCGGCCAGTTTTTTGGTCTGCGGGTCGATAAATCCGAACGGCGGGTTGCTGTCAAAAACCGAAATACGGATCACACCGGCTTTCTGAATATCATCAAGCTTATCCGCCTGTGCGGTACCACTTACTAACGCTAAACCGGCAAGCAGAGCCGGAACAAATAATGTCGGTTTCATACACACCCCTGGAATCAGTCACGGAAAACGTCAATTTGTGTAAATCACACTCTCACGCTACCAACTCCTGCTTAGTTCCTGAAATACTAAGAAAGAATAATTCCATAACTGATTGTTCTAAGATGAACATAAGAGCAGATGCTGCGTCCGTAATAACAAGCCATTATCTTTAATTCATATACTTTTATCAAAAAAACTAATTACATTATTTATGATTATTTTTTGAAATAAAATCATGCGTTATTTTCTCCATTGAAATATTTCCTGTTCCCGATAAGAGATACTTAACAACCAACATTCTATTTAATTAAAATTAATATCATAGAGAAATTATTTATTTGCAACCCATTAATAAATAATCACATCTTATTATTTGTATATTTATCTTTCCGGCACAACCAAAGTAAAAAACGGATACAAATTTATAAAAAAAATACAGGACAGAAAAATAAAAATTTATAAAATTTGATAATAATCACATATCTGTAAAATACAAAATTAAGTACTGGTAAATATACCTGGTGATTCTAGATTTAAAGAGACTAATCCACATAGTCTCTTTAAATGAAAAACCGCAAAAATAGACGCTTATTTTTGTCAGTCTGGTATCTTATTTTTACCGGAGTTAACCATGTTAAAGAAAACGCTTATTACAGCAGTAGTTTCTGCCGCTCTTTTTTCAGGCTCCGCGTCTGCAATAACAGCAGCAGGCGGTATTATTAACATCACAGGTGCTATCAGTGATACTACCTGTACTATTAACGGAGGCAACAGCGCCGACTTCGCCGTATTATTAGATCCGATTACCGTAACCGATGCCGGCGTGACGGCAAATACCGTCATTACCAAAAATCAGAAAGCATTTACCATGACGTTCTCTGATTGTGCACCCGCATCAGTCCCGCCCGGAAGTAACCTGAAAATACATTTCGCATCCCCCAATAATATATCGTCAACCGGGAATTACCTGATTAACGATACTGTTAATGAAGGGGACCCGGCTGTCGCGAAAAATGTCGGGTTCAGTTTATCGTCAACAACCGCACCGTCAGTGGCACTTTCACTGAATGCGGCGTATGACACCGGAGTGAAAGGCGATAAAACGGCACCGGCATCGGATCAGGTGACATTAATTGCCAGTTATTACAAAACCAATACATCTCCTGCAAAAGTCGGGCCTGTACATTCCAACGTGATTTATACAGTCTCTTATTTATAACCATTGTCAGACAGTCAGGCTTGTCAAAAAGCCTGACTGTTTACGGGTGAATATAATGAAACGCCGATTCTTTTTTCTGATAATGATTATTTTGTCCGGTAATGCCGCTGCAAATATCGTGATTAACGGCACGCGGCTTATTTACCATGAAGAAAATGACAGCATTACTGTTCAGCTGAATAACAACAGTCAGATATCATCATTAGCCCAGAGCTGGACTGATGACGGTGATATTAATGCAACACCGGAAAACAGCAATTCCCCGTTTTATGTTTATCCGCCGATTGTCAAAATAGACGGAATGCAGGGACAGCAGCTTAAAATAAAGAAAAATAATGAAAAACTGCCGGATGACCGGGAAAGTGTCTTTTATCTCAGTGTGCTGGATATTCCGGCCACACCCGCCAATGCCAAAGGAAAAAGTGTGTTACAGGTGGCCCTGCGGTCACGGATAAAGCTGTTTTACCGCCCTGCCGGGCTGACCGCAAACCCGGAAACCGTCATTGATAATATTCAGTGGCAGCTTAAAGGTGATCATTTATCTGTCACCAATAATTCTCCGTACCATTTTACTATTGCGGCAGTCAATGCCAATGACAGCAGCCGCACATGGCTGGCGGCATCCGAAATGATCCCGCCCTTTTCTGAAAAACAATTGCCTCTGAAAAATAAACTCCCGGCCCGTAATGCCTCAGTAACCTATGTGGATGATTACGGTGTGTATAAGCCGAAGAATATTACTTTCTGACGGACGATAATAACGTGAAAACACAACACTGCCTGCCGATTCTCATTATTGCCGGATTATGGAGTTATCCCCGCGAAGGCGTTACGGAGGAATTCGATACCACTCTGCTGGCCGGAGAGTCCGCCAAAGGGGATATTTCACGTTTATATCAGGAAAATACACTGCCGTCCGGCGAGCAGCTGATGGATGTTTATGTCAATAACACCTGGAAAGGCCAGTTCACGGTTGAGGTGGGAGAGCACAATAATGCCCTGAATTTTCAGCCGGAAGATATTAATAAGCTCGGACTGAACCTTTCTGATGATGCAAAAAAATTATCCGCAGAGAAACAGCCGGTTCCGGCAGATACTCTGACATCCGGACTGACTTACCACCTGAATAAAAGTACATTACGGTTAGATCTGTCCGTTCCGCAAATCGGGGTAAAAACAGCCGATGCCGGTTATATCGATCCGGAATTATGGGATCACGGACAACCCGCCTTTATTCTCGGCTATAACGCCAATTACTATAACGCCAGACAAAAAAAGAATAACAAACAAAGCAACGACAGCTTTTTTGCCACGGTAAATACCGGGCTGAATCTCGGTGTCTGGCAATTTCGTGATGAATCCGTTTACTCCGCTTATTCCGGCGGACATAAGGGCTGGAAAAATAACAGCCGTTACCTTTATCGTCCGCTCAGCCGTATTTTATCTGCGCTGACACTGGGGGATTTTTATACACCACCTTCTCTGTTCGGCAGCTTTAAATTCAGAGGGGTATCACTGGCTACGGATATGAATATGCTGCCACCGTCCGGCCAGGGATTCGCGCCGATCATCCGGGGGATTGCCCGGACTAACGCTCTTGTCAGTATTTACCAGAACGGTAATCTTATTTTTCAGGAAAATGTGCCGCCGGGTGAGTTTATGTTCCGTGATATTCAGCCGACCGGCGGCAGCGGTGATTTTTCTGTCGTAATTCAGGAAGCAGACGGCCGGAAAGAATCATTTACCGTCCCCTTCTCCGCGGTGCCCGATATGCTGAAAGAGGGGATTTATAATTACAGTCTGACCGCCGGTCAGGCGCGGCTGGATAATACACATTACCGCCCGGAGTTTATTCAGGGAGAATTTCGTTACGGGCTGAATAATACCGTAACGCTCTACACCGGCGGGATTGCCGGAAAAGATTACCGTTCCGTTCTGGCGGGCAGTGCCTGGAACCTGCCGTTCGGCGCGCTTTCCGTGGATGTCACTCAGGCAAATGCGGACTTTAAAACCGGCCGCAAAAGCGGCCAGAGCTACCGTATCGCATACAGTAAGTTTGTCAGTACCACCTCCACAAACCTGACGCTGGCGACATACCGCTACTCCACCGGGGATTTTTACAGTTTCACGGATGCTGTCTATCAGCAGGATAATTACCGTGCCTGGGATGCTTACCGTAATGAGCAGGAAAACCTCACCGATAACACGCCGCGGCAGATACCGGATCTGATGACACTGGATGCCATGCGCGGTGCACGGGCTAAAAATACGTTCACCGTGAATTTAAATCAGTATCTGGGGGAAAACCGGGGGGTGATTTATATCTCCGGTACCCACCGGGATTACTGGAATTCCGGCGGCAGCAACCGCGAATATCAGCTCGGATATTCAAACAGTTATAACGATATCAGTTATACCGTGTCCGCATCACGGACACGTAATTTCGATGATAAAAATGAAACCCGGTTTTACCTGAATGTCAGCGTGCCGGTTTCTGTTTTCGGCAAAAGTGCATCACTCAGCAGTGGTATTTACGCCACCGATTCCCGCTATCAGCAAACAACAGTCAGCCTGAGCGGTACTGCCGGTAAAGATGACCTGGTCAACTACACGCTGACCGGTTCAAATCAGAACGGCGGCAATAACATGGCGGGCGCTAACATCAATTACCGCAACCCGTACAGCACGTTGTCCGGCTCATTCAGTGAGGGCAGTGATTACCGTCAGGCGGGAGCCGGGGCGAAAGGCACTATCGTCGCGATCCCGGGCCATATCGCCATGTCCGGTGACACCGGCAATACCTATACCATTATTGATGCCCCGCAGGCCGGTAACCGGATGGTGAATTCAGATAAAGCGTCACTGACAAACAGTGATGGTGTGGTGCTGATGACACAATCCGTCCCTTACCGCACTAATTCATACACGCTGTCAGACACAGAAAAAAGTTCCGGTGCCGAAGTGACCGGTAATATCGGCCAGATCAGCCCGTATAAAGGTGCGGTCAGTTATATCCGCATGGAAACCGATCCCCGTCAGACCTTCATTCTGCGGGCGGCACGGGAAAACGGCGGCATACTGCCGTTCGGCACAGAAGTTACCGATGAACAGCATCAGCCGCTGGGGTATGTCGGGCAGTCCGGGTTGCTCTATCTGAAAAGCGGGCAGTTGCCGTCCTCGCTGCTCATAAAACTGACAGCGGACGGGAAACAGCAGTGTGTTATCCGCAATCCGGTGGTGACACCGGATAAAAACCACAATATCTGCCGGTAAAAGGAAACAATGATGAAAACCTCCGCCGCTGTATTACTTTTATTCCTGACCGTGATAAGCAGCAGGGCGGCTTATGCCACCTGTTCGGTAACATCCACCCAGACAGCACCGGCCGTAATACTGGATATTTCCACTGATCTGACAGGCGCCACCACACCGGTATCGAAAGTATCTCAGACCAACTTCAGCGGCCAGTTTACCTGTACGACAGCAGTGGTGCTGTTTCCGAATACCATCGGAATCGACTCCCCTTTTAATGGCCGGACAGCGACAATCGGATTTAATAACGGTGCACAACTCGTCAATATCACCCTGACGGCTCAGACAAAAAAGAGTGTTTCCGGCCTGGCGGCAGGTACTCACAACGGGACAGAACTCAATACCGGTTTCACACTGCGTTTTGATCTCGTCACTACACCAACCGGTAACTACACTAAAGTCCCGGGTGATACAGTGACGATTACACCCGTCATTTTTGCCTCTGATGCCACCACACTGGGGCTGGTCGGCTGGCTGGCCGCGCTTGTCAGTAAGATTGTGCAGTTTTTACTGACACTGCAATGGCCGGCTGACCCGAATGATATGTTTTTGCAGCCGGTGCAGATTACCTACAACCCGCCGGTGACCACCTGCACCTTTACTAACGCCGGGCTGACCGTCAATCTGCCGCTGATGAGCATCAATGCCGTTAAAACCACGGATAAAGCCGGATATACCCCGTTCCGCCTGAATTTTACCTGTGGCAGTCTCCTCCCGGGCAACACCGCATCACGGGATATTACCGTTTTCCTGTCCTCATCCAATTTGCTGCCGGCCGATAAAAGCGTGCTGACCAATACCGTTTCCGGCGGTGCGGGCGGTGTCGGCTTCCGGGTGGTGAAAGCCAATAACCTCAGCAGCCCGGTACAATTTTCTGACAGTGCCAATGCTCAGGGCAGCGCCACCGGCATTTTCACTGCCGCCAAAGGCAGTGCGGTTTCACCGGCTTTCTCTGTCGATCTCGGTGCGTATTACTATCCCTACAGTCCGGGTACGGTGACACAGGGAAAAATAAGCAGTTCCGCGACCCTGGTTTTTTCCTACAACTGAACCACCGGAGGACACTATGCGGGCAGCTGTTTTTATTATCATGCTTATGTGCATTCCGGCGGGATATGCGGGAGTGATGATCAATACAACCCGGGTTATTTTTCCGGGAAATCAGGATAATACCGTGATCCAGCTGACCAACAGCGGAGAAATACCATCACTGGTACAGAGCTGGGCAGATGAGGGGGATATCAATTCCTCACCGGAAACGACCGGTGCGCCGTTTATGGTTGTGCCGCCGGTGACGCGGATCGCCGGAGGCGGCGGGCAGCAGCTGAAAATCCGGATTACGGAGAACAGCCTGCCCCATGACCGGGAATCTGTTTTTTATCTCAATGTGGTGGATATTCCGGCGAAAACCGCCGCCACCGGTAATACTCTGCAATTTGCCCTGCGGACGCGGATAAAGCTGTTTTACCGGCCGGATGACCTGCCGCTGCCGCCGGATGACGTCCCTGAACAAATTTCTGTTTCTCTGTCAGGCGAAACACTGATTCTGAACAACCCGTCACCTTACTATTTCACATTATCCGCACTCGTTTCCGGCGGAGGCAATACGCCGTCACATATCAGCACCGTGATGCTTGCCCCTTACTCAGAGAGCCGGGTGGCATATGCTGGGCATTTATCTGCGGGCGGGTCTGTCACATTGATCAGTATTGATGATAAGGGGCACAGTGTGCGGACAGAGAAAACGCTGAATTGAAAATGCCGGTCAGGTGATGACCGGCATTTGCCTTACGGATTGAGTGTATTACCGCACCGGCCGCAGAAACGGCTGTCCGGCGGATAGCCGGTGCCGCACTTCTGACAATATCCGCTGATATCCTGCGGTGCTTCCCTGCTGATCTGCTCCGGGTAACCATTATTGTCACGGCCATGCTTGTTGTAACCGGTATTACCGTGTTTGCTGCCATGACCACTACCGCCGCCGCGGTTTCCGTGACCGGAACCGGAGCCGCTATTAAAAAACCGGTTGAATAAACTCATCATATACACCTCCGGAAACACTGTTTTGTCTGTTTTAAAAAGTATAAACCCCGGAGTTAACTCCAGGGTCAAATCAAAACGGGTACTTTTACAAAAACAGACAATAGAGCCGGAGAACCCCCCCTGTTACGCCGGGTCATCCCCTTTTTCGCCGCTGTTACTGTGTGCGGAAACTTCAATCACATGCTCACCGAGCAGGATGCGTTCCACATCATCCCCTTTTACATGACGGAAATCCTGTCCCTTCACATAGTAGAAGATAAACTCACAGATATTCTGGCAACGGTCACCGATACGTTCGATAGAGCGGGCGCAGAACAGTGCGGTCAGGACACTCGGGATAGTGCGCGGATCTTCCATCATATAAGTCATCAGCTGACGGACGATCCCCTCATATTCCTGATCGACTTTCTGGTCTTCGCGGTAGATACGGATAGCTTCCTGAATATCCATACGCGCAAAAGCATCCAGCACATCATGCAGCATCTGAATCGCATGACGACCAAGGGATTCAAGGCTGACCAGCAGCGGCTGATGCTGTTGTGAGAATTTTTCCAGTGCAGTTTTGGCAATTTTATCCGCCACATCACCAATGCGCTCAAGTTCGGCGATTGTCTTTGAAATTGCCATAATCAGGCGCAGATCACTCGCCGTCGGCTGACGCTTGGCAATAATACGGACGCAGGCCTCATCAATCATCACTTCCATGATATTGACCTGCTTGTCACCGGCGATAACCTCACGCGCCAGGTCTTCATCCTGGTTATGCATGGCGGTGATCGCTTTGCTGAGCTGCTCTTCCACCAGCCCGCCCATCGTCATCATTTCTGTGCGGATATGCTCTAATTCAGCATTAAACTGCCCGGAAATATGTTTATTGTGATTCAGATTTTCCATGATTGTCTCCGCATCAGCCATAACGACCGGTGATGTAATCTTCGGTTTGTTTCTTACCCGGGGTGGTAAACAGGGTATCAGTATCACTGAATTCAATCAGTTCGCCCAGATACATAAACGCAGTGTGGTCAGAACAGCGCGCCGCCTGCTGCATGTTATGGGTGACGATCACCACGGTATATTCTGATTTCAGCTCGCTAATAAGTTCTTCAATACGCCCGGTGGAGATGGGGTCCAGCGCCGAGCACGGTTCATCAAGCAGCAGAACCTCAGGGCGGATAGCAATACCGCGCGCAATACACAAACGCTGCTGCTGACCGCCGGAGAGGCTGTAACCGCTCTGATGCAGCTTGTCTTTGGTTTCATTCCACAGCGCCGCTTTGGTCAGCGCCCACTGTACCCGCTCATCCATTTCGGCACGCGGCAGTTTTTGAAACAGACGGACACCGAAAGCAATATTGTCATAAATAGACATCGGGAACGGTGTCGGTTTCTGGAACACCATCCCCACTTTGGCGCGTAATAACGCGATATCCTGGGTATCTGTCAGAATATTGGTGCCATCCAGCAGGATTTCACCTTCCGCACGCTGTTCATTATACAGCGCGTACATTTTATTGAAGGTGCGCAGCAGGGTCGATTTCCCGCAACCGGACGGGCCGATAAAGGCCGTGACTTTATTTTTGGCAATATCCAGCGAAATGTTTTTCAGCGCGTGGAACTGGCCGTAATAGAAGTTCAGATCACGGACCTGAATTTTGCTTTCAGTTACGTTTTGAATTTTACTCATGACTCTCTCTCATTCATCCGCAGTCATTTAATCAGTGCTTTTTCTTCGCAAACAGCACACGCGCCACGATATTAATTAACAGCACACACAGTGTGATCAGCAGGACACCCGCCCAGGCCAGACTCTGCCACTCCGCGAACGGACTCATGGCAAACTTGAAGATGGTGACCGGCAGGTTGGCAATCGGCTGCATCAGATCCGTACTCCAGAACTGGTTGGAGAGGGAGGTAAAGAGCAGCGGAGCCGTTTCCCCGGCAATACGGGCAATCGCCAGCAGTACCCCGGTGATAATCCCGGAAACCGAGGCTTTCAGGGTAATCGCTGAAATCATTTTCCATTTCGGTGTGCCGAGGGCATACGCCGCTTCACGCAGGCTGTCCGGTACCAGACGCAGCATGTTTTCCGTGGTACGGATAACAATCGGGATCTGTAACAGTGCCAGGGCAATCACCCCCGCCCAGCCGGAGAAGTGCTGCATTTGCATCACCACAATGGTGTAAACAAACAGCCCGACCACAATCGACGGTGCGGATAATAAAATATCATTAATAAAACGGGTCACTTCCGCCAGCCAGGATTTACGGCCGTATTCCGCCAGATAAACCCCGGCGAGAATGCCCAGCGGTGTCCCGATAACCGTAGCCCATAAGATCAGCAGGCCGGAACCGACAATGGCGTTCGCCAGCCCGCCGCCTTCCGTATTCGGCGGTGGTGTCATTTCGGTGAACAGCGCCAGCGACATGCCGTCCATCCCTTTGGTGACTGTCGAGAACAGTATCCAGATTAACCAGAACAGCCCGAATGCCATCGTGGACATGGATAAGAACAGGGCAATGCGGTTTTTCTGGCGGCGCCAGTACTGACGTTTCTGCCGTGCGCTGATATCCACTTTCGGTTGTTGAATATTCATTTCAGCCATCTCAGCGCCCCTCTTTCTTATTCAGACGCATCACCATAAATTTGGAGATAGCAAGGACGATAAAAGTGATGACAAACAGAATCAGCCCAAGCTCCATCAGTGCTGCGGTATGCAGCCCGGATTCCGCTTCCGCGAATTCGTTCGCCAGTGCCGAGGTAATACTGTTGCCCGGCATATACAACGAGAAGCTGTCCAGCTGATAGGTGTTACCGATGATAAAGGTCACCGCCATGGTCTCCCCCAGGGCGCGCCCCAGACCCAGCATCACGCCGCCGATCACCCCGTTTTTGGTGTACGGCAGTACAATCCGCCAGATCACCTCCCAGGTGGTACAGCCGATGCCGTAAGCCGATTCTTTCATCATCACCGGCGTCTGCTCGAACACATCACGCATGACCGAGGCAATATAAGGGATGATCATAATGGCGAGGATAACACCCGCCGCCAGAATACCGATACCGAATGCCGGACCGGAGAACAGCTCGCCGACAATCGGGATGCTCGACATCACCTCGCCGACCGGCTGCTGGAAATAGGTGGCAAATAACGGGGCAAAGACAAACAGTCCCCACATGCCGTAAACGATACTCGGAATAGCCGCTAACAGTTCGATTGCGATACCCAGCGGGCGGCGCAGCCAGTTAGGTGCCAGTTCTGTCAGGAACAGCGCGATCCCGAAACTCACCGGGACGGCAATCAGCAGTGCGATAACCGAGGTCACGATGGTGCCGTAAATCGGTACCAGTGCCCCGTATTCTTCCGCCGGCGGGTTCCACTCTTTATTCCATAAGAAACCTAAGCCGAATTTTTCAATACTCGGCCAGGACGCAATAATCAGTGAAATAATAATTCCGCCCAGCAACAACAGCGTAATCAGCGCCGCCAGTTTTACCAGGGCACTGAAAAATTGGTCGCCGCGTTTGCCGGGTGGTTTCATTGCCGTGTTCAGTTCGGCCATAGTCGCTTCCGTCTTTAACACAGATCCCCCCGGTACGGGGGGATCAATTACTGGTAATTCAAAATCACTTCATCATCTGCCGCATCAGTACAGCGGCTTACCGCTGCTGTCTTTGACACTGGTTTTCCATGATGCACGGACTTGTTCAATCACTTCCTGCGGCAGTACTGCATAATCCAGTTTTTCTGCCTGCTCACCGCCGTTCTTGTATGCCCAGTCAAAGAATTTCAGAACTTCCTGCCCTTTGGCGGCATCTTTCTGATTGGTGTGAACCAGGATAAAGGTCGTGGAGGTAATCGGCCACGCATTCGGCCCCGGCTGGTTAGTCAGATCCTGAGCGAAGCTTTTTGTCCACTCGGCTTTACGCGCTGCGTTACTGAAGCTTTCACCGGTCGGGGAAACCGCATCACCGTCCGCAGAAATCAGCTTGGTGTAAGCCAGTTTGTTCTGTTTGGCGTAGGCGTATTCCACGTAACCGATAGAGCCCGGCAGACGCTGAACGAACGCTGCGATACCGTCGTTACCTTTACCGCCCAGGCCGACCGGCCAGTTAACGGTAGAGCCTGCGCCGACTTTCTCTTTCCAGTCAGGGCTGACTTTGGACAGGTAGCTGGTGAAGACGAACGAGGTACCGGAACCATCCGCACGACGGACAACCGCGATATCCTGATCCGGCAGTTTCACTGACGGGTTCAGTTTGGTAATTGCCGGGTCATTCCATTTTTTGATGTTACCCAGGTAGATATCACCCAGGGTTTTACCGTCGAGCACCAGTTCACCGGACTTCAGACCCGGCAGGTTGACGGCCAGTACCACACCGCCGATTACGGTCGGGAACTGGAATAAGTTATCAGCGGCCAGTTTATCTTCGGACAGCGGCGCATCTGACGCCCCGAAATCAACAGTGTTGGCGACAATCTGCTTCACGCCGCCGGAGGAGCCAATCCCCTGATAGTTGACTTTGTTACCGGTTTCTTTCTGGTAAGTATCAGCCCACTGCGCATACACCGGCGCAGGGAATGTTGCACCCGCCCCGGTCAGACTGGTCGCGGCAAATGCAGAAAATGCAGAGAGAGAAAGTGTCGCTGCCATAACAGTGGCTACTGCGGTACGCATCGGTTTCATGATCCCTCCTGACGGGATTTATAGATAATGACGATAAACGTTGTATCTGGTTAATGTCGGAACATGAGGGAAAATAGGACAATCTGGTGACAATAATATGTAGGTTATATGACAGTTTTATGACACTGCAGGTGCGCGGGAACACAAAAGCGGAAAAATGATGCGAAAGAACAAAAGCAGGAGACACAACCAACAAACTGATTTTATTGAGATTAAAAACAAAACCCCCGGGATAATCGCTTACCGCAGGGATTTATGACAGCCACATGACGATGACATGCCGCTGTCACAATAATTAATCGTCTCTGTCATCCGGCAGCGGCAGCATCACGCGGATACGGAATCCGCCGCGCTGACTGCGGCCGACCTCAACTTTACCGTCATGCGCATCCACAATACGGCGCAGAATCGCCAGCCCCAATCCGGTGCCTTTATTGCTGCGCGCTTTCTCACCCTGCACAAACGGCTGGAACAGGTGCGGGATATCCGCCTCATCAATACCGTTGCCGTCATCTTCCACCTGAAACCAGGCAAAATGCCCATCCAGGCCACTGCTGACACGTATCCAGCCGTTACCATAGCGGGTGGCATTGACCAGCATGTTGCCCAGCGCGCGTTTAATCGCAATCGGGTTACCGGTGAGATAAACCGGCGCCTGAATAACATCATTCTGAAGTGTGACATCCGAGTGGATGTGCGCTTCAGTCACTTCATTAAGAATGGATGTCAGTTCCAGATGCATCATCTCCATTTCACGGCCGGTACGCAGATACGCCATAAACTGCTCAATGATACCGTCACACTCTTCGATATCATTGTTAATGGATTCCGCCAGATAGTCATCCTCCGGGCTCATCATTTCCGTTGCCAGACGGATGCGCGTCAGCGGCGTGCGCAGGTCATGACTGACACCGGCCATCAGGACAGTACGATCCTGCTCCAGTGTTTTGATATCGCGGGACATCTGGTTAAACGAACGGATCACCGAGCGCACTTCCGCAGCGCCGGCTTCCCGTACGGGGACCAGTGGCCCCCCGGTTCCGATTTGCCGCGCAGCGGATTCCAGCTCGGTCAGCGGGCGGTTCTGATAACGGATAAATAACCAGACCCCGGCAAAGACAATCAGCAGAAAGGCAAAAATATAACGGAAGACCGGCGAGAACTGATCCTGACCAATTTCGGTCAGCGGCACTCTCACCCAGACATCCGGCGCAATATAGGAGTTCAGCCACAGCACGGGATAATCACGGCTGACTTCCAGCCGGACATCCGCATAGCCATCCAGATAATGACTCATCTGTTTACTGAGGGATTCAAAATGACGCGCCCAGCGCAATCCGCCCTCATCAGCTGTTTCTTCGGTAAAAAAGGTAATGCCCAGCTCTTCATAAATTTTCTTACGCAGTGCCGGCGAAACACGTACTGCGGTTCCGTCCTTCAGCACCATTTCTTCGCTCATCAGTGTGCGCACTTCATAAGCCAGAACCCGGTTAAACTGTTGCAGACTGGGCATGACAATAAAGTTCACTACGGCCAGATAACTTGTTGTTATAGTTGCAAACAACAGGAAGATGACCAGAAATAACGAGCGCGAAAAGGTACTTCTCGGCGAGAACCGCAGCCGCTTCATGCTTTATTGCCGTCCGGAACGAAGACGTAACCCAGTCCCCAGACGGTCTGGATATAACGCGGGTGTGTCGGATCTTCCTCAATCATGCGGCGCAGACGGGAAATCTGCACATCGATTGAACGTTCCATCGCACTGTATTCACGGCCGCGCGCCAGGCTCATCAGCTTATCGCGGGACAGCGGTTCACGCGGGTGTGACACCAGCACTTTCAGTACGGCAAACTCACCGCTGGTCAGCGGCATGTTTTCATCTTCGTGGAACATCTCGCGGGTGCCGAGGTTCAGCCGGAACTTACCGAACTGAATCACCGCGTCATCCTGGGACGGCGCACCCGGCAGTTCATTCGCCTGACGGCGCAGCACCGCACGGATACGTGCCAGCAGTTCACGCGGGTTAAACGGTTTCGGAATATAATCATCCGCACCGATTTCCAGCCCGACGATACGATCCACTTCTTCCCCTTTCGCCGTCACCATAATGATCGGAATCGGGTTATTCTGGCTTCTCAGACGGCGGCAGATAGACAGCCCGTCTTCGCCCGGTAACATCAGATCCAGGACAATAAGATGAATTGATTCGCGCGTCAGCAGACGATCCATTTGTTCCGCGTTTGCGGCGGTACGGACCTGGAAACCCTGCTCACTCAGATAGCGCTCAAGCAGCGCACGCAGACGCATGTCATCATCAACGACAAGGATCTTATAACTTTCCTGCATGTTTGACTCCCGGGTTCATTTTTTCATGCAACTCTTCAGATTAATTGTGCCTATTCAGCAATCGGCTGATAGCGGATAGACAAAATGACATAATTCACTTCACCGTTAGGTGTTATTACCGTTACTTCATCTTCCGCCTGTTTTCCGATTAATGCCCGGGCCACAGGGGAATCAACTGAAATCCATTTCTTTGCCGGTGAAAATTCATCAGGTCCGACGATGCGAAAAGTCTGAATTTCTTCATCATCATTTTCCAGCTCCACCCACGCCCCGAAAAATACTTTTCCTTCCTGGCGGGGGTCCGGCTCAACTATTTTTAAATTATCCAGACGTTTTGAAAGAAACCTCACGCGTCTGTCAATTTCACGCAGACGTTTCTTTCCGTATATATACTCGGCATTTTCCGAGCGATCACCCTGCGCAGCGGCTTCTGACACTGCCTGAGTGACTTGCGGGCGTTCTGTTTTCCAGAGATATTTTAACTCCTGATCCAGCGCATCCCATCCTTCACGGGTAATCAGGTTACTTTTTGCCATATGTTACCTAAACAAAAAATAAATTATTTAAATAAATTGTAATACTAAATGCATTTTCTGAAAGATAACAGCCATGCATAATTCATTTATATTACTTTATATCGGCTGGTAATTCCCGTTTTGAACACGTATAACTGTCCCCTGAAATTTTTTTACGTCAATTTATCGCAGCCGGAAAGAATATCATGATGAATGAATCTCTGAGCCAGATTATTGCCGGTGAACTGAAGGCGCAAACCCGCCAGGTCACCGCCGCAATTACCCTGCTGGATGAGGGAAATACTGTCCCTTTTATCGCCCGCTACCGGAAAGAAGTCACCGGCGGCCTGGATGATACTCAGCTGCGTCAGCTGGAAACCCGTCTCAGCTACCTGCGCGAACTGAACGACCGCCGTCAGACCATCCTCAAATCCATTGAGGAACAGGGCAAACTGACTCCTGAACTGGCGGGGGCGATTAACGGTACTCTCAGCAAAACAGAGCTGGAAGACCTCTACCTGCCTTACAAACCCAAGCGCCGCACACGCGGACAGATTGCGGCGGAAGCCGGTCTGGAACCGCTGGCAGACACGCTGTGGCAGGATCCGTCACAGACTCCGGAAACCCTCGCCGCCACCTATATTGACAGCGAAAAAGGCGTGGCAGACACCAAAGCCGCCCTTGACGGTGCACGCTACATTCTGATGGAGCGTTTCGCGGAAGATGCCGGTCTGCTGGGAAAAGTCCGTGATTACCTGTGGCGTAATGCGCACCTGGTTTCCGTTGTGATCAGCGGCAAAGAAGCGGAAGGCGCTAAATTCAGTGATTATTTTGATCACCATGAACCGATTGCCAATGTCCCGTCACACCGCGCCCTGGCGATGTTCCGCGGCCGTAATGAGGGAATTCTGCAACTCTCCCTCAATGCTGATCCGCAGTGTGAGGAGCCGCCGAAAGAGAGCTATTGCGAAGAACTCATCCGCGATTACCTCGGTGTCCGCTTTAACAATGCCCCGGCAGACAGCTGGCGCAAAGCGGTGGTGAGCTGGACATGGCGGGTGAAAGTGCTGCTGCACCTCGAAACCGAACTGATGGCCGCGCTGCGCGAAAAAGCAGAAGATGAGGCCATTAATGTCTTCGCCCGCAACCTCAGTGATTTGCTGATGGCGGCACCGGCCGGTATGCGCGCGACGATGGGACTGGATCCGGGTCTGCGTACCGGGGTGAAAGTCGCGGTGGTGGATGCCACCGGTAAAGTGCTGGCCACTGACACCATTTATCCGCACACCGGACAGACCGCCAAAGCAGCGGCGTCAGTCGCGGCACTCTGCCTGAAATACCATGTAGAACTGGTGGCTATCGGTAACGGTACCGCCTCCCGCGAAACCGAGCGTTTCTTTGCGGATGTGCAGAAACAGTTCCCGGATATCAAAGCCCAGAAAGTGATCGTCAGCGAAGCCGGAGCCTCAGTTTACTCCGCGTCAGAACTGGCAGCGGCAGAGTTTCCGGATCTGGATGTCTCACTGCGCGGCGCGGTTTCCATCGCCCGCCGGTTACAGGACCCGCTGGCTGAGCTGGTAAAAATCGACCCGAAATCCATCGGAGTCGGCCAGTATCAGCATGATGTCAGCCAGACACAACTCGCCCGCAAGCTGGATGCGGTGGTGGAAGACTGCGTAAACGCCGTCGGCGTTGACCTCAACACCGCCTCTGTCGCCCTGCTGACCCGCGTTGCCGGACTGAGCAAAGTCATTGCACAGAATATTGTTGACTGGCGTGATGAAAACGGCCGTTTTGCTGACCGTAAACAACTGCTGAAAGTCGCACGTCTCGGCCCGAAAGCTTTTGAACAGTGTGCCGGATTCCTGCGTATCGCGGGCGGAAAAAATGCGCTGGATGCCTCCACTGTTCACCCGGAAGCCTATCCGGTAGTGGAAAAAATCCTTCAGGCCACAGAGAAAACCCTCAGCGACCTGATGGGTAACAGTGATGTGCTGCGTAACCTGAAAGCACAGGACTTTGTTACTGAACAATTCGGTGTGCCGACGGTTTCCGACATCCTCAAAGAGCTGCAAAAACCCGGCCGTGACCCGCGTCCGGAGTTTAAAACCGCGACCTTTGCCGATGGCATTGAAACCATGAATGATCTGCGTCCGGGTATGGTACTGGAAGGTGCGGTCACCAACGTGACCAATTTCGGTGCTTTTGTGGATATCGGTGTTCATCAGGACGGACTGGTGCATATCTCCTCGCTGGCAAACCGCTATGTGGAAGATCCGCATACTGTGGTGAAAGCCGGGGATATTGTCAGCGTCAAAGTGCTGGATGTGGATATCGCCCGTAAGCGTATCGCGCTGACCATGCGGATGGATGAGGAGCCGGAAACGGCAGCCCGCCGCGGCGGCGGCAGTGATAAGCCACGGGCGGAAAAACGTCAGAACAGCCGCCCTGCCCGTAACGGTAATAGTGACACCTCTGCCGGCAACAGCGCGATGGGTGATGCCCTCGCCGCCGCTTTCGGTAAGCGTAAGTAACTCCCCTCTGTATCCTGTACGCGGCAGCGCCTGCTGCCCGTACTTTCCCCTCCCGTTAGTCGTGTATTGCGTTAATCAGTGGTAAAAATTGTTACTAACGTAAATCAATACGTGAAATATCTGCTCTCAATTGTTTTATACGCCGGATATCTTGATATACATCAAACTTCACTGGTTACTTTTCGGGCTAAATAGGTAAAACATTGTTGGTTATGATTTGCATTTACAGTATCAATTAAATTTGTAAGGATATTTTTCTGCCGGACTGTTCGTGCGATAATCATTTGCAATATCATTCCTTTTTGCATGGTTAACCGGAGCCTTTATGACACTTCAGCCACAACACAGTTATAAAATTCTGGGCTTTTCCGGGCAAATCAGCCCGGCATACCGTCAGAAATTATTGTCTCTGGGCATGCTGCCCGGCTCCGTTTTCCGGGTGATCCGCAGCGCACCGCTGGGCGATCCGATCCAAATCGAAACCCGGCACGTCAACCTGATGCTCAGAAAAAAAGACCTGGCGCTGCTGATGCTTGATGACGTGCAGGCATAACCCGCCGCACATCCCGCGCTGACTCACTTCTTTCCTTCTGCCACCGGCAGGAGGGGTTTGTATTTATTGATTGGCATATGACACTATGAAAGCACTCACCCTGGGACTCATCGGTAATCCCAATTCAGGGAAGACCACGCTGTTCAACCAGTTAACCGGTTCCAAACAACGCGTCGGCAACTGGGCCGGTGTGACCGTGGAACGGAAAATCGGTTATTTCACCACACCGGAACACAAGATTGAGCTGGTGGATTTGCCCGGTACCTACTCACTGACCACCATCTCCGAGCAAACGTCCTTAGACGAACAAATTGCCTGTCACTTTATCCTCAGCGGTGAAGCGGACATGCTGATTAACGTCGTCGATGCATCCAACCTCGAGCGTAACCTTTATCTGACACTGCAACTGCTGGAACTGGGTGTTCCCTGCATTATTGCCCTCAATATGCTGGATATCGCTGATAAAGCGAATATCAATATTGATATCAAAGCCCTGTCAGAACGCCTCGGCTGCCCGGTCATCCCGCTGGTCTCCACCCGCGCGTCCGGTATCTGTGAGCTGAAAGCGGCGATCGATAAACACTCAATGGCACCGCATGACGTGCTGGTGAACTATCCGGCGGCACTGCTCGACAGCATGAACAGCCTCGCACAATCTATTCCCGCAGAGGAATTCAGTGCCACACAGCGCCGCTGGCTGGCACTGCAAAGTCTGGAAGGGGATATCTACAGCCAGGCCCGCGCCGGTTTCACACCGGAGCATGTACAGTCCGTCCGTGATGCGATGCAGGCACAGCAGCAGGAAGAGCCGGAACTGGTGATTGCGGATGCCCGCTACCAGACGATTGCGGATATCTGCGAAAAAACCATTGATAACAGCCATTCCGAGCCGAACAAACTGACCGCCTCGATGGACAGAATTGTCCTCAACCGCTGGCTGGGCGTGCCGGTATTCCTGTTTGTGATGTATCTGATGTTCGTGCTTGCCATCAATATCGGCGGGGCATTGCAGCCGTTGTTTGAAGGCGGTTCGGAAGCCATTTTCATTAACGGGACACAATGGCTGGGGATCACCCTCGGCTTCCCGGACTGGCTGACCATCTTCCTCGCCCAGGGGGTCGGCGGCGGTATCAACACCGTGCTGCCGCTGGTACCGCAAATCGGGATGATGTACCTGTTCCTCTCCTTCCTGGAAGATTCCGGCTATATGGCCCGCGCTGCATTTGTGATGGACAGACTGATGCAGGCACTCGGACTGCCGGGTAAATCCTTTGTGCCGCTGATTGTCGGTTTCGGCTGTAACGTACCGTCCATTATGGGTGCCAGAACCCTGGATGCGCCGCGTGAGCGGCTGATCACCGTCCTGATGGCACCGTTTATGTCCTGCGGGGCACGGCTGGCAATCTTTGCGGTTTTCGCCGCGGCGTTCTTCGGCAAAAGCGGCGCAAGCATTGTATTCTCCCTGTATATCCTCGGGATTGTGGTGGCTATCCTCACCGGTCTGCTGCTCAAGCACACTATCATGCGCGGGGAAGCCTCACCGTTCGTGATGGAACTGCCGGTGTACCATGTACCGCATATGAAAACCCTGTTTATGCAGACCTGGCAGCGCCTGAAAGGCTTTGTGGTACGTGCGGGTAAAGTGATTATTGTCGCCAGTATGGTGATCGGTGCACTGAACAGCTTCAGTTTCTCCGGCAAACCGGCTGACAGCATCAATGATTCCGCACTGGCTTCGGTCAGTAAAGTGGTCACGCCGCTGCTCAGCCCGATTGGTGTAACCAATGATAACTGGCAGGCGACTGTCGGTCTGATCACCGGTGCGATGGCGAAAGAAGTGGTGGTCGGGACACTGAACACCCTCTACACCGCCGAGAGTATCACCAACGAACCGTTTGATCCGGAAGCTTTCGATTTATGGGGTGAGCTGGGTGATGCCGTCAATGAAACCCTGGATTCACTGGCAGATACGTTCACGTTCGCAGCCTTATCCAACCCGATCGAAGCCAGTAAAGGCGACGGTGAAATGGATGGCGGCACCATGGGTACCATGGCCGCGAAATTCGGTTCTGGTGTCGCCGCATACAGCTATCTGATCTTTGTACTGCTGTATGTACCGTGTGTGTCGGTGATGGGGGCTATCGCCCGTGAAACCAGCCGCGGCTGGATGACGTTCTCTATCCTGTGGGGTCTGAACGTGGCTTACTCACTGGCCGCACTGTTCTATCAGGCAGCCACATTCAGTGCGCATCCGGGCAGCAGTTCTGTGATTATCGCTGTGGTGGTGATTTTCAACCTGATTCTGTTTGCGCTGTTGCGCCGCACACGCAGCCGGGTGAATCTCAGCGGCTTCCGCCGTGATGCACACAGCCGCTGCGGTGGATGCTCCGGTAACGAGTGCCACTGATAAAAGGACACGGACATGATCAGCCTGATCGCAGTACGTGACGCCATTGCTCTGAACGGCCGGGCAGATGCCCGGCTCCTCAGCCACCAGCTGAATACCCCGGAAACCCTGGTGCAGGCCATGATGGAAAAGCTGGCAGCCATGGGAAAAATTGAGGCCGTGGATGTCAGCAGCTGCCTGAGCAGCAGTTGCAAACAGTGCCCGGAAAGTCAGGGCTGCGATACAAAGGTGTATCAGATCCGTTCATAATAAAAATTTAAAACGAATCATTTTTAATTAAATGATTCGTTTTTTATTAAAAATAAGCACTGACATTCCATATTATTAAGACATCCGAAATAAATAGCATCAATTTTTATCAGAATATAAAATATTATTGTTCTCTGCTCACAGCCAATAAAAATAAAGATGACAACAATAATATCAAAAGAAACTGTTTTTTCCGCAGCGGATGAGCGCTGGACAGATCAATTTGATCGGCCAGCCCAACCTCCCTTTAAAAAATTCTATGTCTTTAATGACAGCATCCTGTTTTTTTCCGGTGATATTAATCCGATATTAGCAACGCTGGCCTCATATCTGACATCCGCCCCCGGTGTGGATGAAGAATACGCGGAACGAATGGCCGAAATATCTGAAATCGATAACGATGAATGTGAAATCATAGAGGTAGACCGTACTGACGGGCGGGTTGTTTACTCGCAGAATGCATCTGTCAGTGAAGAAAACGGCCACATTTTTTACGGTGCAGGCTCAGGCTCTGCCCGCGCTATACAATCATTTATTACCGGTATCCGGGTGATTAATGAGTCAGGCAATCACTATCAGTTTATAAAACACGGGCTGCATCTTCTTATGCGAAGTATGAAATATGCGTTTAAGACAGACAAATGCTCCGGCGGAAATATTGCAAAAATAATATGGTATGACGATGGTATTATTGATAACCAACTTAACTGGATAAAACCATCAGAAATTAATAATTACCATGATAGTATAATAAAAAAGATCGCTGAGAGATTTGAAAATAAAAACGCATTAACTGAACTGATAACCATGATAATTGATGAAGAAAAACAATATGCAAAAGAATTAGAATTTGAGTCAAAAATTTTTGACGATAATTCTGCCCCGCGTTATAGTGCAAAAAACAATCAGGCTGCCAAAGGAAGATACAGCATGAATCAAACCGCCAATACAACACCGGGAGTCGCCGTTAAAACATCAGGCTCTTCTGAGGGCAAAGTCTTCAGTGCCGCATCACTTAAAGCACGCCTGGCGCAGCGTAAAGCAGAAGGCCGCAGCTGAGTCCTTCATCTGAATCAGAATTCGGCAAAAGCCGGTTGGTGATTAAACTGACCGGCTTTTTTCTGATTACCGGCCTGCAAACCCCGTCAGTACCTCACAAAACTCATCCGGATGTGAAATAAAAGGCGCATGTGCACTGTTGCGCATAATCACGGAGGATGATGACGGCAGTTGTTCATCCAGCAGTGATGCCACTTTACGCGGCACCAGCCCGTCCAGATAGCCGTAGATCCGCAGGAACGGCATCGTCAGGGACGGCAGTCCGCCGCGCAGATCGGCGGTTCTCAGAATTTCCAGTCCGGCGTTCAGTACTGCCGCATCCGGCATCGGCTGTTCCAGCACGACGGATTTCAGTGTGCGGGCATCCTGACGGGCACTTGCGGTTCCCAGTGTCTGCAATGCCAGAAAACGCTCCACGGTGCGCTGAAAATCTGTTGCCAGCTGATGCTGAAAACCGCTCAGTACTGTCGGTTTGATCCCCGGCCAGCCCTCTTCTTCCTGCGCACTAAAACAGGGCGACGAACAGATTGTCACCAGATGACTCACCGCCTGCGGATAACGCAGCGCAATATCAGCAGCCACCAGCCCGCCCAGCGACCAGCCTGCCAGTACCGCATTTTCCGGCATCTGTGCGAATACGGTATCCGACATCTCCGTCAGTGACATCTCACCAAATTCCTGACTGCGCCCGTAACCCGGTAAGTCAACCTTGTGAATACGAAAATGCGGTGCGAGCCGCATTTCAATGCTGTTCCACACTTCGCTGTTCAGTCCCCAGCCGTGTAACAGCACAAGATCGCGTGAACCTTGTCCGCTCTGCTGCCAAAAAAGCGTAGCCATCGTTATTGTTTCCTTATTTATCCGGAGGGAAGACGGATGGTTATTATTGAGAATTACTGCCTGCTGTGCAATCAGCCGCTGGCAATTGCCGTACACGGTATCTGCGGATTCTGCATGTGCGGACTCCCGGAGATGCCACCGGTCTGCCGGAGATGCGGCCTGCCGCTGGTAACCCCGGAGCCGGAGTGCGGCCGTTGTTTGCAGACTCCGCCGCCGTGGCAGAGCCTGCTGGCGGTGACCGGCTATCAGCCGCCGCTGGCCGCCCTGGTTCACCGTCTCAAATACAGCGGGCAGACCCATACAGCACGTGCGCTGGCACGACTGCAGCTGCTCCGGGTTCTGGCATCTTACCGCGCGGGAGAATATCCGAAGCCGGATTTGCTGCTCAGTGTGCCGCTTTACCGTTACCGGCAATGGCGGCGCGGGTTTAATCAGAGCGAACTTATCACCCGCCCGCTGGCAAAATGGCTGCGCTGTCCTTATGACAGTTCCGGCCTTATCCGTACCCGTGCTACACTGAGCCAGCGGATGCTGTCCCGCACGCAGCGCCTGACAAACCTGTCTTCTGCTTTTGCCTTAACCCGGGATGTCCGCGGACTGCATATTGCGCTGACCGATGATGTCATCACAACAGGGGCGACCATGACAGCGCTGTCTGAATTGCTCATTCGTGCGGGTGCGGCGGCAGTCCGGGTGTGGTGCCTTTGCCGCACCTTGTAGTGAACCCGCAAATGGGCGTATTATAACCAACCGGAACAGTCAACTATTTTTGGGCAATGTTATGATTACTATTACTGACGCTGCGCAGGCACATTTTTCCAAACTGCTTGCCAACCAGGAACCCGGCACACAAATCCGTGTTTTTGTTATTAACCCGGGCACTCCCAATGCGGAATGCGGAGTCTCTTATTGTCCGCCTGACGCTGTGGAAGCGACCGATACCGCGCTGCCGTTTGAGCAGCTGACCGCCTATGTTGATGAACTGAGCGCGCCGTTCCTTGACGAAGCCGTGATCGACTTCGTGACCGATCAGCTCGGCTCTCAGCTCACCTTAAAAGCCCCGAACGCCAAAATGCGTAAAGTGGCTGATGACGCTCCGCTGATCGAGCGTGTCGAATATGTCCTGCAATCTCAGATCAACCCGCAGCTGGCCGGACACGGCGGCCGTGTTTCCCTGATGGAAATCACGGATGAAGGCTATGCCATCCTCCAGTTCGGCGGCGGCTGTAACGGCTGCTCAATGGTCGATGTCACTCTGAAGGAAGGGATCGAAAAAGAGTTACTGAATATGTTTGCCGGTGAACTGAAAGGCGTTAAAGACCTTACTGAACATCAGCGCGGCGAACACTCTTATTACTGATAGTGCTGTTTACTGATAGTGCTGTACCGGCCGGATATCGCACGGCCTTGATATACACCGTCCGGTGAACTGCCGGGCGGGTTTCCGGCGGTGCTCTGTCACCGCTGATATTCACCTGCATACGAAAAATCATTATGGAACAAATCCGCTTAATCACACCCGATACGGCGTATGAACTCTGGCAGCAGAACGGCGCTGTCCTGGTTGATATCCGTGATCCGCAAAGCTTCCGTGCCGGTCACACTGACGGCGCATTTCACCTGACAAACGACACTGTAAACACCTTCATGGATCAGACAGATTATGAGCAGCCGGTTATGGTCATGTGTTACCATGGGCACAGCAGTCAGGGCGCGGCTCAGTATCTGCTTAATGTCGGCTATGAAACGGTATACAGCATCAACGGCGGCTTTGAGGCCTGGTTGCGCAACTACCCGGACACAGTCAGGTCACTCGCTTAACAACGGACAGCTATATGGTTTATCTGATCACCATCGCCAACCCGCGCATTGCCCAGTCATTTATTGATTATATGGCCTCGCGGGATATTGAGCTTACCATGCGTGCCACCCGCGAAGGGCGCGGTGCGGAATTGTGGCTCGAAGACGAAAGCAAGCTGGCGCAGACACAGTCTGAGCTGGACACCTTTATGCGTGATCCGATGAACAAACGCTATCTCGCGGCCAGCTGGGAATCCGGAGAAACCGATTCCCCGTTCCGCTATCCGGCTTCCCGCGTCTTCAGCAATCTGGTGACGCCGGCCGGGCCGCTGACTATCGCCGTCACGGTGCTGTGCGCACTGGTCTTTCTGTGGATGCAGATAAGCGGTACTGACGCGGTGATGGACTATCTGGCATGGCCGCAGCCTGACCAGCAGGGTGAACTGTGGCGATGGGTAAGCCCGGTTTTCCTGCATTTTGGTCTGACGCATCTTCTGATGAACCTGGCGCTGTGGTGGTATCTCGGCAGCCAGGTGGAAAAACAGCTCGGCAGCGGACGGCTGCTGGTGATCACCCTAATCTCTGCCCTGGTCAGTTGCTGGGCACAATCCTTTTTCAGCGGTTCATCTTTCGGCGGCTTATCCGGCGTGGTCTTCGCGCTGATCGGTTATGTCTGGTACACCGGCGCACGCAATCCGTCGGCCGGTATTTATCTGCCCGCCGCCATGATGATGTTCTCCGTATTATGGCTGGTTATCGGTTACTTTGATTTATTTGGTACAATACCGATTGCAAATATGGCGCATGCGTCCGGTCTGGCGACCGGCCTGCTGATGGCTGTATGGGATAACCGCCGCCGGGCGGCCTGAATAATAATGACAATATGACACCACCACCGCCTGTCACAGCACGATCCTGACTATGAGGTGGTATTGATCTGACCGGGGGATTTTGTGAAACAAACACAGCGTCACGATGCTATCGTTGAGTTAGTCAGTAAACAGGGCTATGTCAGCACAGAAGAGCTGGTCGAATACTTTAAGGTCAGCCCGCAGACCATCCGCCGTGATCTCAATGAGCTGGCGGAACAGAATAAAATTCACCGTCACCACGGCGGGGCGGCACAGCCGTCCAGTTCGGTAAATGCCGCGTATCATGAACGGAAAAGCATGTGGTCGGATGAAAAACGCCGGATTGCGCGCCGCGTCGCGGCACTGATCCCGGATGGCGCCACACTGTTTATTGATATCGGCACCACGCCGGAAGCCGTTGCGCATGAACTGCTGGAACACAAAAATCTGCGTATCGTCACCAATAACCTGAATGTCGCCACCCTGCTGATGGCGAAAGACGATTTCCGTCTGATCCTGGCCGGTGGTGAAGTCCGTTCCCGCGACGGCGGAATTGTCGGCGAAGCCACACTCGATTTTATCTCTCAGTTCCGTCTGGATTTCGGTATCCTCGGGATCAGCGGTATTGATACTGACGGCTCCCTGCTGGAATTTGATTATCACGAAGTCCGCACCAAACGGGCGATTATTGAAAACTCCCGCTGTGTGATGCTCGTTACCGACCATTCCAAATTCGGCCGTAACGCTATGGTTAACCTCGGAAATATGGGGCTGATTGATTGCCTGTTTACCGACAAACGCCCGCCGGAAAGCATCATCAAAATTCTCGGTGAGCAACAGGTACAGCTCGAAGTCTGCTGATTTTCTCCGCCCGCGTCACCGCCCGGTGGCGCGGTATTTCACCCTCTTTTCTCCCCCGCCTTAATTCATTACTTTTTGTATGGATATGCTAACAAATTGTTATCCGTGTCACGGAGAACGTTTTTTTATGTCATGAATGTTGGAATATCGTTCACATTGAACTATTATGAGCGATAACGAACATTAAAGAACAAATATGGTCATGCGGGAGTGAGGATGGAAACGAAAGATTTGATCGTTATCGGGGGCGGAATCAACGGCGCGGGAATTGCCGCTGATGCTGCCGGACGCGGGTTGTCAGTGCTGATGCTGGAAGCCCGGGATCTGGCCTGTGCCACCTCATCGGCCAGTTCAAAACTGATCCACGGCGGATTGCGCTATCTCGAACATTATGAGTTTCGTTTGGTGAGCGAAGCGCTGGCTGAACGTGAAGTATTATTAAAAATGGCACCGCATATCGCCTTCCCGATGCGTTTCCGCCTGCCGCATCAGCCACATCTGCGTCCGGCATGGATGATCCGCGCCGGGCTGTTTCTGTATGATCATCTCGGCAAACGCACCACATTGCCGGGCAGCCGCGGCCTGACGTTCAGCAATGCCTCCCCGCTGAAAGCGGAATTTAAAAAAGGATTCGAATACTCTGACTGCTGGGTGGATGACGCCCGTCTGGTGGTGCTGAATGCACAGGAAGTTGTGCGTCAGGGCGGCGAAGTCCGCACACGGACAAAAGTCACCCGCGCATGGCGCGAAAACGGCTTATGGCAGGTGGAAGCGGAGAATGCCCTGACCGGCGAGACGCTGCGCTGGCAGGCAAAAGGGCTGGTCAATGCCGCCGGGCCGTGGGTGAAAACCTTCTTTGATGACGGATTACAGCTCAAATCCCCTTACGGTATCCGTCTTATCAAAGGCAGCCATATTGTGGTACCGCGCGCGCATGATGAACCGCAGGCCTATATTCTGCAAAACGAAGATCACCGTATTGTGTTTGTTATCCCGTGGATGGATGAATTTTCCATTATCGGCACAACCGACGTGGAATATCACGGTGATCCGGCAGACGTTAAAATCGATGATAACGAAATTAATTATCTGCTGGATGTCTATAACGACCACTTCCGCAAAACCCTGACCCGCGACGATATCCGCTGGACATACTCCGGCGTCCGTCCGCTGTGTGATGATGAATCGGATTCACCGCAGGCAATCACCCGTGATTACACGCTCGATCTGCATGATGATAACGGGCAGACACCACTGCTGTCGGTCTTTGGCGGGAAACTCACGACTTACCGCAAGCTGGGCGAACACGCACTGGATAAACTGGCAGCCTACTATCCGCAGGCCGGAAAAGCGTGGACAAAACAGGCGGTACTGACAGGCGGTGAACTGAACGGCCTGAGCCGCGACGACTATGCACGGACACTCACCGGACGCTGGCCATGGCTGCCGAACGGACTGGCGCTGCGCCTTGCCCGTACCTACGGCAGTCAGACAGAAAAAATTATCGGTGATGCGCAGTCCATCAGCGACCTCGGACAGTTATTCGGCCATAACCTGTATGAAGCCGAACTGCGCTATCTGGTACAGCACGAATGGGTGATCACCGCAGAAGACGCACTCTGGCGCAGAACCAAGCTGGGGATGTGGCTTACACAGGAAGAACAGCGTCAGGTGGAGCAGTGGCTCCGCCGGGAAGAACAGTAAGATAACAACACAGACCGGCTCACAAAGCCGGTCTGTTTTTTTTTATGACCTCAGCGCCGGGATTCCAGCGCCATCCGGACAGCCAGTCCGGCCAGTACCGTTCCCATCAGCCAACGCTGCACAACCTGCCAGAACGGGCGGCCTGTCATGAATACAGAAACCGATCCCGCCATCAGAATAATCAGTCCGTTCACTGTCAGACTGATCATAATTTGAGTTGTTCCGAGTGCCAGAGACTGCACCAGCACACTGCCGTGTCCCGGCACAATAAACTGCGGCAGCAGCGACAAATACATCACTGCCACTTTCGGGTTCGCAATACTGGTCAGAAACCCCATCGTGAACAGTTTTTTTGGCTTATCTTCCGGCAGCTCCCGCACTGAAAATGCAGAGCGGCCGCCGGGTTTTACTGCCTGCCAGGCCAGATAAAGCAGATATAATGCACCCGCGATACGCAGGACATCATAAGCATAAGGAACTGCCAGAAAGAGAGCCGTGATCCCGAACGCCGCACTCAGCATATAAAAAATAAATGCCAGACCGACACCCGCAAGAGAAATATATCCCGCCCGCCTTCCCTGACAGAGTGAACGGGAGATCAGATAAATCATATTAGGGCCCGGCGTTAATACCATTCCCAGCGCAACCAGAGCAAATGCAAACAATGACGTAATATCAGGCATAATGCACTCCATAACAGATAATGCATAACAAATAATAATGTAATTTATTGTTTTTTCAGGATATGTAACCACCATGAACAGGTGATCATTGATTATAGCCGGAACAAAAAAAAAGCAGCAACAACATAATTTAGTATGTATTAATAACGTGGGTTACTGCACAAAACAGCAGACACAAAAAAAGCGCTTTTCAGCGCTTTTCCGGACCGGTTGTTCTCAGTGCACCTGTGCCGGGCTGAGAAGCTGATAGATCGTGTCCGGGGTATATTTCTCACCGGAAAAATAGATATTCCAGTCAGTGAGCATCGCGGTATTCAGCGGATACACGCCGCCCTCTTCCATCTCTTTCACATAGAACGGATGGTTAATCAGTTTGCCGGTAAAGACATCATTATCGAGGGTTTCCGGGATAAACCACATGTGTTCCAGGTCATCCTCATCCCCGTACGGAATGCCGCATTTGACCATAAATACCCACGGATTTTCGTCCTCATCATCACGGGTTTTTTTGCCGAATAACCCGCCGAACAGACCTTTTTTCACTTTGGCCTCCGGCTGCCCGTACTCTGTAAACATCTGGGCAAAATAGTGCCAGCGCAGCCGGGCTTTTACCGCCATTTCGTGAGTTTCACTGTTCGGGCGATAAAACATGATGGCGGCATCATCGTCGAAACCACGGAAAAATGTCTGTAACTCCGGCGAACTTTCATTCACACGGAACAACATGCAGGACGGATGGTCATGCTGATCATCACGGTCGCCGCGATCACCAAGAAACTCATTTTCCGGCATATTATCGTGAGAATAATCAATATCTTCCAATGATTTCAGCTGGTCGATTGGCGTATTTTTGTTGATCTGCCGAATACCTTCCTGGTAAGGCAGCGCCACAATATATTCCAGCTGTTTTTCAGTCTGTCCGCACAACATAGGCTCATTGAACAGTACTTTGCCTTCATTGAGGCTCTGTCCGATAAAACTGCGCAGCAGATCAGGAATGCCGTAGTACGCATTAATGGTATGCGGCAGCAAGAGTTCCACTTCAGGGATGCCGCAGCGCAGCAGGCCGTGTGTATGGAACCAGTACATGGTCGGCGGGGTGTTTTCCGTGTCATAGATAGCATGAATGGTATACAGAGACTCGATGTTCAGCTGCACGTCATTTTCCAGCTGAAAATTGAGCCACTCACGGGTAAATCCGCGTCCGGCTGCTGAGATATCAATACCCAGCAGTAAATCCGGCACCAGAATCTGTACCATTTTCAGCTGATGCCGGTAACTTCTCAGTACGTCATTCTGCAAAAGGCACTCAACATAAATGTCCTGCACGGTCTGGTTGACTTCAGCCAGCAGCGCGGCAGAAAGCGGGTCCGTTGAGTAGTAAGGATTGATTTCCAGTTCCGGTGCCCGCGGTGCCAGCGACACCAGAAACAGCAGTTCTTCATCGCCATAATGACAGCTGTAATAAAAGCTGTTTTCATCATGTTCTGCGTATTCAATATCACCCTGTGTGAAAAAGGTTTGTGATGCCAGACGCTC
The DNA here is from genome assembly GCF_032989665.1 of Morganella sp. BCCO 40_0007. Taxonomy (NCBI): domain Bacteria; kingdom Pseudomonadati; phylum Pseudomonadota; class Gammaproteobacteria; order Enterobacterales; family Morganellaceae; genus Morganella; species Morganella sp. BCCO 40_0007. Next base: position 129,188 of record NZ_JAVBIN010000004.1, read on the forward strand.
TTCTAACTCTGCGAGGTTAAGCCGCGAGGGAGGGAATGCCACTACCTCCGACGTCATCCTCTTACCTTTACCTTCCGCAACCTCAAGGTAATATTGTTTTATATCCATCGGTAATGCCTTTATCCGCTCTGAGTTATGCTGCTGTGCTGTAATAGTCTCCGGCGGAACACTCCTTCCGGGGAACATAAGAACTTCGGGCGTCAATTATATTCATTGTGGCAACAATAACCTCTGCTTTTGTCCCGGTTATGCCAAACGAAGTACTGTAAAAAATGAATGTGCTGAAATTAAACTCATTTGTTCATACGTATAAGTACCATACTTCGTATGTGTCTTTCATTCAGAATAATCCACCTATTATTCTGTAAACAGATATTTTGGCCAAAATTATACGGCCGGAAGCAAAAACGGCTATAATCCGATCAGTTGACCGCACCGATCTGAGGTATGAGAAGTTGATAAATAACAAAAAGTTAACGATTACTGTTCCGTTACCGGAGCCTTATCATACCGCGGATTTTCTCGCATTTCATTTACGTGATAATCACCATGTGGCTGAGCAGGTCACAAAAAACCGGGTGATGAAAGGTATTTGCCTGCACGGCCATCCTGCTTTACTGACACTTGACATCCGCGCCGGGGAAGCCGGCATCACACTCAGTACTGACGGCCCGGCCATTCTGCCGGAAGACGGGGCGCGGATGCATCATCTCGCCCGGCATATGCTCGGTCTGATCCAGCCGGTTGAGGAATTCGAGGCACAATATCAGGATCACCCGCTGGCCGGGCCGCTGATCCGGCGGCAGAAAGGCCTGAGGATCTACCAGTCCGCCACCCCGTTTGAAGCGATTAACTGGGCGATTATCGGACAACAAATCAGTGTACAGGCCGCGATATCCATCCGCCGCCGCCTGATTCAGCATATCAGTCTGCGCCACTCCTCCGGGCTGTTGTGCTACCCGGATGCGGCACATATTTTACAGACCAATTTTGACGGACTGCGCAGCTGCGGTTTTTCTGCCGGTAAAGCCCATGCGCTGCTGGCACTGAGCGAACAGCTGGTAAGTGGTAAACTGACGCTGCCTGATGTGGTGACGCCGGATAATGCGGATACGGTTTCCGCCTCTCTGACCGCCATTAAAGGTATCGGTACCTGGACCGTCAGTTATGCCCTGCTGCGCGGCTTTAACTATCTGAACGGCTCACTGCACGGTGATGTTGCGGTGCGGCGCAATCTGCAGCGCCTGCTGATGCGGGATGAAAAGATAACCGCGGATGAAACTCAGGCGTGGCTGGCGGATTTTGCCCCCTGGCGGGCACTGATAGCAGCGCATCTGTGGCGGCAGGAATCCGCCGCCGGGTACTGAGCAAAAAAAATGCCGCACATGCGGCATTTTTTCCCTCTGCTGACTCAGCGCAGCCAGTTGGTTTTTGCCAGCTCCACAATCTCATCACCGCGCCCGTTAATAATCGCACGCAGCATATACAGACTGAAGCCTTTGGCCTGCTCAAACTTAATTTCCGGCGGCATGGCCAGTTCCTGTTTCGCTGTCACCACATCCACCAGAACCGGGCCGTCATGGGCAAATGCGGTTTTCAGTGCATCATCCAGTGATTCGCTGTCTTCAACCCGTATCCCTTTGATCCCCATAGCATTAGCCATCGCAGCAAAATCCGGGTTATGGAGATCAGTTCCGTCAGTCAGGTAACCGCCTGCTTTCATCTCCATCGCAACAAATCCCAGCACACTGTTGTTAAAGATGACAATTTTTACCGGCAGCTGCATCTGTGCCAGGGAAATAAAATCCCCCATCAGCATACTGAACCCGCCGTCACCGCACATTGCCACCACCTGACGTTTGCGATCAAGTGCCTGAGCACCGATAGCCTGCGCCATAGCATTTGCCATTGAGCCGTGGTTAAAGGACCCAATCAGCCGCCGTTTGCCGTTCATAGTGAGATAACGTGCCGCCCAGACCGTCGGCGTGCCCACATCACAGGTGAAAACGGTATCGTCATCCGCCAGTTCACTGATTTTTTTCGCCAGATACTGCGGGTGGATCAGTTCCCGTTTGCTTGCGGTTGCCAGTGCATCGAGGTCACTGCGGGCGGTCTGATAGTGTTTCAGTGCCGCATCCAGATGGGTGCGATCCTCTTTGGCCTGTAAACGCGGCTGAATGGCATTAAGTGTGGCTTTGATATCCCCGATAACCGCCATATCCACCGCGCAGTGCGCGCCGAGGCTGCCCGGGTTGATATCCACCTGAATAATCTTTGCTTTGGCCGGATAAAACGCGCGGTACGGGAAGTGTGTGCCGAGCAGCACCAGGGTATCCGCGTTCTCCATAGCATAATAGCCGGAGGAGAAGCCGATAAGCCCGGTCATCCCGACACTGTACGGGTTATCATACTCAATATGCTCTTTCCCGCGCAGCGCATGCACCACCGGCGCTTTCAGGGTTTCCGCCAGTTTGATAACCTCATCATGTGCCCCGGCACATCCGGCGCCGCACATCAGTGTGATATTTTTCGCGCCGTTAAGGGCATCCGCCAGTTTCACCAGCTCATCCCGCTGCGGCATGACCAGCGGCAGCGACGGCTCATACCAGACATTGCGGGCCGATTCCGGAGCCGGTCTTAACGCCACATCCCCCGGAATGACCACCACGGCCACGCCGCGTTCCAGAATAGCCTTGCGCATGGCAATACCGAGTACCTGCTGGATCTGTTCCGGATTGGAAACCAGCTCACAATAGACGCTGCACTCGCGGAACAGCTCCTGCGGATGGGTTTCCTGGAAGTAGTGGCTGCCGATTTCGCCGGAAGGAATATGTGCGGCAATTGCCAGCACCGGCACGCGGTTGCGCTGGCAATCAAATAATCCGTTGATTAAGTGGAGGTTACCCGGCCCGCAGGAACCGGCGCATACCGCCAGTTTCCCGGTCAGATGCGCTTCCGCCCCGGCGGCAAACGCGGCCACTTCTTCATGCCGGGTGCCCATCCATTCAATGCTGCCCAGTTTACGTAAGCTGTCACTCAACCCGTTCAGTGAGTCGCCTGTGACACCCCAGATACGGTTGATTCCTGCATCCGCCAACATTTTTGCGATATAACCCGCTACAGTCTGCTTCATCGTAAATCTTCCCTCTTAACTGGTGATAAATCTGATTCGCAATAAGGTGCTGCACAGAACAATACCCGACTGCTCTGTGTGTTTATCCTGTCAATTCAGTGTAGCCCGGGCTTGGCGCAGATAAAACCACCAGTAATAAGGTAAATTTTCAGTACTAATTCAGGATATTGCCGGAGATTCGGCGGAATAATACAAAACCGGCTGTAATTATATATAAGTACACTTCTCTTAATTTCTGTTTAATAATATTTATATTATCTTTATTTCGGAGAATGAATTTATATTCCATCCGGAATAAACATAAAATCAGAGTAAATGAAGATAGAGTATAACCAATTGATAAATATAAATTAAATAATAGATCCACATCGGTATAATATTATTTCAATACAGATATCATCGTTATTATTCATGCACCATGAAATACTGATATGATATAAACACGATCTCCGTCACGCTCGTTTTTTTAATACTGACGTTAAAATCCCTCCTGCAAATAATAACGAAAACAACTGCTGACAGAAACCCGCCGGTTCCGGAAGGCAGATTCTTTTCGTAAAAATAAAATGTACTCATGTTGCGCCGGCGCTGTGGTATGACCGGTTTCCGGTCATACCCGCGCTTACATCAGGGATTCTTTATCAGCACACAAACCGGTTTCAGTTACGGGGTAAATGTAATGACCAACAAATACAATATCAGTGAAAAACTCTTTGCGCTTGAGGCGTTCAGCAAGAAAACGCGCCAGGATTTACATAAAATCCCTGAGCTGTCCGGTGAAGAATATAAAACCTCAAAATACTGCCGCGAACTGATGGAAAGCTTCGGCTACACCATCCGTCAGTTTGAGGGCTACACCGGCTTTACAGCTGAACTGACCGTGAACCCGGCATACCGGCTGATTGCTTACCGCACCGATATCGACGGCCTGGAAATGCCGGACATGACCTGCAACGAACACAGTTCCGTACACGAGGGTTGTGCCCACAACTGCGGCCATGACACCCATATGACCATCGCCCTGACGGCGGCAAAATACCTCAGCGAACACCGTGATGAGCTGACACACAACGTCCGTTTTATCTTCCAGATGGCAGAAGAAGATATGCGTGTGCCGGGTGCGGATAAAATGGTGGAAATGGGCTGTATGGACGGCGTGGATGAAGTCTACGGTCTGCATAACGACGCGGCGATTGAAACCGGCTGTATCCGTTTTAACGCCGGGGTGATGTCCTCTTACGGCTCTGCCTGGACGCTGGACGTACACGGCGTTTCCGCGCACGGCTCCACCCCGCACAAAGGACTGGATGCTATCCGCGAAGCCACCCGCATCATTGATTACATGGATTATATCGTCGCCAAGAAAACCGATCCTTTCAGCCCGGCCGTTTTCGGCTGCGGTATGATCAACGGCGGTACTATTCCGAATGCACTGGCTGATTACGTGCAGGCACGCGGCACCATCCGTTCAATGGATGAAGAAACCGATAAGATCTTAAAAGCCAGCTTTAAAGAAATTGTTGCCCGCAGTGAAGCCGGTGGTTTTAAAACCACACTGGAAGCCTGTGGCTATCCGGCCGTGATTAACCATCCGCAGGCAGCAGACGTGATTAAAAACGCAGCAGCCGCTTTCTTACCGGCTGAAAATATTGATTCGAACGGTAAGCCGATGACCGGCAGTGAAGATTTCAGCTATATGATTAATGCCACCAAAGATAAACTGGGTGCCATGTATTTCCTCGGCAGCGGTAATAAAGCCAAAGGAATTAATAACTATCTGCATGCCAATCCGTATTTTGTTGATGACGATTGCCTGCTGATCGGTGCGCAAATCTTTATTAATATTGCCACCCGGTAAAAAAAGATAACACACAGCAAATGCAAAGCCCGGTAACTGATGTTACCGGGCTTTTTTTATCAGAAATACAGAAAAATCAGAGTTCAGGTAATGCGCGGTAAAGCAGATCACGGGCTTTTTGATCAGCCGGCAGCCACTGTTCCGGCTGGTGAATATAATTCAGGTCAAGATGCGGCGCATAACAGGAAATAAAGTCATACATATAATCCTTCAGATGTGTATGACGGCTGATACAAATATGGGTATAGCTCGGTTTCACCAGATTACCGATATTAATACAGCGCAGTGAATCACTGTCTTCTGCCGGATCAAATGCCACGGATGAAATAACACCGACACCCGTTCCGCGCTTGACATAAAATTTAATAATTTCTGTATCGACGGCGGTTAATACCACATTCGGCGTCAGGTGATTCTGATAAAATACCTGATCCAGTTTGGAACGGCCGGTAAATCCGAATACATAGGTAATCAGCGGATAATGCGCCAGTTCCTGAATCGTCAGCTGCTCATGTTGTGCCAGCGGGTGATCATGCGGCACAATCGCACTGCGGGACCACTGATAGCAGGGCAGCGTCAGTAAATCATCATAAAGATGCAGGGATTCCGTGGCGATCGCAAAATCCACATCCCCGTTTTTCACCATTTCTGCCAGCTGTGCCGGTGCTCCCTGATGAAAATGCAGCGAAATATTCGGATAACGCGCATTAAAGCGTTCGATTACCTTCGGTAATTTATAGCGGATTTGTGTGTGCGTGGTGGCAATACGGAGATTCTGTTTTGTCGTGGTATCTTCATGTGAAACCAGACTTTTAATTTTATCAAACTGCGCAAGAATATCGCAGGCAACACGATGAACTTCTTCACCAATCGGACTGAGCGATAATAAGTTATTATTTTTCCGGTTGAATAAAGAAACGTTCAGTTCATCTTCAAGAATTTTGAGCTGTTTACTCACTGTTGGCTGTGAGGTATACAGCTTCTCGGCAGCATTCGTGATATTAAAGTCACTCCTGACCACCTCAACAAAACTTTTGAGCTGATTAATGTTCATTGCTTATTTATCCAGTAATAAAACGGATTAAAAATACTAAAATTATTAAGAAACAGGGTTATAAGAGTAATACAACATGCTGTGTATCAGAATGATAGCACAAGGCAGGTGACGAATAAATAAACACGTCCCGCAAAATGCGGTATCCGTTATTAGCAGGCTAATAACGGATTTTTGAGATGAGATTCAGTATCACTCAATATCACAACATTACATCAGTTCGGATTCGACCGGCAAAATAACGGTTTCTGCTTTCCAGGATTCCCGTTCATTTCCGCTGTCGCGTTTACTCCGGCCTTCAATCCCGGTGAAGAACCAGCCAACCGGTACTTCAAAGATATCCGCAATACGGACTAAACAATCCACATCCACACGATTTACACCACGTTCATAACGTGACATCTGCTGCTGGCTGATTTCAATCATTTCAGCCAGTCTTGCTGCTGTAATACCATGATCTTTTCGTAACACCTGAATTTTTTGCCCGACTGCACGCGCGATCGAGTTTTTTGCTTTGGTCATGTCGCTATCCCTCACATATGGCTGTGATAATCACCGGATTCCTCTCCGGTAACTAACAAAAATATGCGTTTATTAAAGAAAGTGGACCAATTGATATTCACAAAGTTTTACTCTTTGTTGTTGTTTTAACTTCCGCATGATTGTACTTATTACAAACCAGCAAAGTACACATGTTGAAACATATATTACATATTCATTTACTAAATTGAAACCTGCCTTTCCTTCACTTAACGGATTGTAAAAAAAGAATTATTCGGTGCATGAAAGAGTTATAACCCTATGTATTATAGTATATTTACCTCCGCAACCACCCTTGGACTAGGTATAAACCACTAAAAATAAAATGACTCATCATTAGCATAAAATAGTAATTATTTAGCTTTAATGGAGTAAGAAACCACAATTAAATGGAAAAAAAACGATATATCTTGAAACATTTATGTCTTTCTTAAATTGCCATTGACAGATATCACTTCATGAAACGCATATTCAGCATATAATTCCAAAGTTTATCTTATAATTACGTAAAGAAATCATTGATGGCTGTTATTATGCATTAATGACCAGCAGCACCACCTTCGGAAAAATACATACAGAAAATTGAGAAATAAGATGAAACATACTGATAACATTGTTTGTTTTCTGAATTCACCTTATATTTTGCTTATATTTAAACCATAAGCACTATTATTTCACTAACAATTTCAAATACATCGGATTTAGATACCTTTAATTACTCCTTTAATGCAATAAAATCGCCCGGAAAACATCATTTCAGGATAAGATTTTTCAAAAAAAACCGCCTTTTCGTTGATTTTTAAGAAAAAAACAACGCTGAATATTTAGTGACAATCAGACGTTAAATGCCAAATCAGCAATTAAATTCAGTACAAAAAACCGTTAATTTTACAAAAAATACGATTTATGCTAAATTAGGTGACCTCGTTTCAAAACAAAGGTACTTTTTTTGGTTATTACAACGCACAACTTTCCTATTCTCCCTATCCTGTCTGCGGTTTCCTGTGCCGTCTGCCGTTAGCGCCGCTATACTGATTAATCAATCTATTTAACGGGAAACATGAATACGGGAAAAATTACGTATTTATACTTACCAATTTAGTATTAAACATCTTCTGCTACCGATGAATTCACTATCATACAAAAAGTCGTTGTGGGTTTGAGTGAATCTCAGTCACGTGAATCCCCGTCATAAAACAAAAGGATACAACGATGAGACGCAAGAAAACAAAACAAAAACCTTTAAATATCAATGATATTACTATTATTGATGATGGAAAATTAAAGAAAGCTATCACCGCTGCCTCACTGGGTAATGCCATGGAGTGGTTTGACTTCGGGGTCTACGGCTTCCTGGCGTATGTGCTGGGTCAGGTCTTCTTCCCTTCCGCCTCCCCGGGTATACAGATGATCGCGGCGTTAGCCACGTTCTCCGTACCGTTTCTGGTGCGTCCGCTGGGCGGGGTATTTTTCGGCATCATGGGCGATAAGTTCGGCCGCCAGAAAGTCCTTTCCGTCACCATCATTATTATGGCCATCAGTACCTTCTGTATCGGTCTGATTCCGTCTTATGAAAGTATCGGGATCTGGGCACCGGTTCTGCTGCTGCTGGCAAAACTGGCTCAGGGTTTCTCCGTGGGCGGTGAGTATTCCGGTGCAGCTATCTTTGTAGCGGAATATTCACCGGATCGTAAACGCGGATTTATGGGCAGCTGGCTGGACTTCGGCTCAATTGCCGGTTTCGTCTGCGGTGCCGGTGTGGTGGTTCTGATCTCCAGTATTCTCGGCGAAGCAGCATTCCATGAGTGGGGCTGGCGTATCCCGTTCTTCCTGGCACTGCCGCTGGGCGTCATCGGCCTGTATCTGCGTCATGCCCTGGAGGAAACACCGGCTTTCCAGCAGCATGTTGAGGATATGAAAAGTGCCAACCCTGAAACCGGCGAAGATAAGCCACGGGTTTCACTGCGCAGCATTGCCTCACAATACGGTAAGGGTCTGATGATCTGTGTCGGACTGGTCATTGCCACCAACGTCACGTATTACATGCTGCTGACCTATATGCCGAGTTATCTGTCGCATAACCTGAATTACAGCGCGGATCACGGTGTACTGATTATTATCGCAATCATGATTGGTATGCTGTTTGTACAGCCGCTGATCGGCATGATGAGTGACCGCATCGGCCGTAAACCGTTTGTTCTCGCGGGCAGTATCGGGTTATTTTTCCTTGCTATTCCGGCATTTATGCTGATTAATAGTGATGTTATCGGACTGATTTTCTTAGGGTTGCTGATCCTGGCGGTTCTGCTGAACTGCTTTACCGGCGTGATGGCATCTATCTTACCAGCCATCTTCCCGACAAAAATCCGCTACAGTGCACTGGCTATCTCATTCAATATTTCCGTGCTGATTGCAGGTGCCACGCCGACAGCCGCAGCCTGGCTGGTCGAGGTCACCAATAACCTGTATATGCCGGCTTACTATCTGATGGTCATTGCGGTTATCGGGATGATCACCGCGATTGTGATGAAAGAAACCGCCAATAAACCGTTACGCGGTGCCACACCGGCGGCATCAGACCGGGCGGAAGCCAAAGAGATTTTACTGGAGCATTACGATAATATTGAACACAAGATTGAGGCGATTGATGAGGAGATTACCGCGTTGCAAAAACGCCGTCAGTCACTGATTGATCAGCATCCGAAGCTGGACTGATGTCCTGCTCAGGCCCGCCTCTCCGGACGCGGGCTTTTTTATTGTTTATGCGGGAGATAAGACGATGACGGACTCAGCACCGGCGGTTGTCTGGCTGCGGCAGGATCTGCGGCTGACAGATAACACAGCGCTTTATGCCGCCTGTCAGGCACACCGGCAGGTAAAACTGATTTTTACCCTCACACCGGGACAGTGGGAACAGCACGCCATGTCTCCGTCACAGCAGGCACTGATTTTCTGTCAGCTGCATTCCCTGAACACATCCGCTGCCGCACTCGGGATCACCCTGCATGTGCAGACGTGCAATACCTTTGAGGATGCCGCAGACTGGCTGGCGGCGTGGTGCCGTGAGCATCGCATCCCCGCCGTGTATGTCAATAAACAGTACGGACTGAATGAACAGCGCCGTGATGAACGTCTGGCTGCCCGCCTGCCGGAAAGCTGCCGTTTTTATGCCTTCGATGACAGTGTCCTGCTGCCGCCGGGAAGCGTAAGTACACAACAGGGCGGGCTCTACAAAGTGTTTACCCCATTCCGCCGCGCCTTTCTCACCGCACTGATGCAGGCCACTGTCCGTGTCTTACCGGTACCGGACGCCAAAGGGCCGCCTGTTTCCCCGGCACCTCTTAATCTGCCGCAGCAGGAACACACTCTTTTTCCTTCCGGAGAAGAGGCTGCCCTGCAACGGCTGGCGGATTTCTGTCAGAAGCATGCTGCGGATTACAAAACTGAACGGGATTTCCCGGCGATTGACGGCACCAGCCGGATCTCCGCCTATCTCGCGACCGGAATTTTGTCCCCGCGCCAGTGCCTGAGCCGTCTGCGCCTGCATTTTCCTATGGTGTCAGATCAGCCGGAGAGTGGCGCTTATACCTGGCTCAGTGAGCTTATCTGGCGTGAATTTTATCTGCATCAGCTGGCACTCCACCCGGATATCAGCCGCCACCGTCCGATGCAGCGCTGGACGGAGGCCATTGTCTGGTCACCGGACAGCAGCGGGCTGCTTGCCTGGCAGCAGGGAAAAACCGGCTTTCCGCTGGTCGATGCGGCCATGCGCCAGCTGAATGAAACCGGCTGGATGCATAACCGCCTGCGGATGATCACGGCAAGTTTTCTGGTCAAAGATTTATTAACGGACTGGCGGCGTGGTGAGCACTACTTTATGTCACAACTGATTGACGGTGAATTTGCCGCCAATAACGGCGGCTGGCAGTGGGCGGCGTCCACAGGCCATGATTCGGTGCCGTATTTCCGGATTTTCAACCCGGTCACCCAGGGAAAACGGTTTGACCCGGACGGCAGTTTTATCCGCCGCTGGCTGCCGGAACTGGCTGATGTACCCGCAAAATATATTCACACCCCACATGAATGGGCGGAGAAGAATCAGCGGGAGATTGATTATCCGAAGCCGGTGGTTGATCACCGGATGGCGAGGATCAGAGCTATCGATGCGTATGAAACTGCCCGCCGGACAGCTGCCGGCGGGGATGAAAACCAGGGTTAATCTGCTTTACCTGCTGACCGCCGCACAGTGCTGTAGGTCAGCAGATGTTCCAGATTATAATAACGGGCTTTATTCAGCACGGTCGTGTGAGACATCCCGATTTCGCGGGACACCTTACGGGCTGAACCATAGCGGCGCAGATAATCCTCCAGCAGGCTTTTTTCCTGACGCGCCAGGGACTCTTTCAGGTTGATCTCTTCCGGTACCGGCTGCACCGCAGGCAGCACATCGGCTCTCTGTACCGGATGAGGCCGCTGCACCGGAGAAACCATCACTTCCTCATGCGGCAGCCACAGATCGCCGACGGTAATTTCCCGGCCGGACGCCAGATGAATCGCCCGCAGAATCACGTTTTGCAGTTCCCGCACGTTACCCGGCCAGGAATAGGCCATTAACTGATGATAAGCGTCCTGAGATAAACTGAGCTGCTTATTCAGTTCCGTTGTGTATTTGCTGATAAAACGCTGTAATAACAGAGGAATATCCGTTTTCCGCTCTTTCAGCGGCGGAATGTTAATCGGGATCACGTTGATCCGGTAATAGAGATCTTCACGGAATGATTTGTTCTCGATCATCTCTTCCAGATTCCGGTTGGTCGCCACAATGATCCGCACATCTACCGGGATCTCTTTATGCCCGCCGACCCGCCGGATCACACCTTCCTGTAATACCCGCAATAATTTACTTTGCAGGATAAGAGAAAGCTCGCCGAATTCATCCAGAAATACCGTACCGTGGTTGGCGGATTCAAACAGCCCCATTTTCCCGCCTTTGCTGGCACCGCTGAATGCGCCGCCCTCATAACCGAACAGCTCGCTCTCAATCAGGTTTTCCGGCAGCGCGGCGCAGTTAATCGGTGCAAACGGATGAGCACTGCGGTCACTGGCGTTGTGAATGGCGCGGGCAAACAGTTCCTTACCGGTTCCGGTTTCACCGCGGATCAGCACGGTATAAGGACTTACTGCGATCTTTTTAGCAAAATCAATAAGATTCATCATGATTCCGCTTTCGCAGATAATGTCATCAAAACTGAACGGCAGGCTTTTATTCACTGATGATGCCATCTGCTGTACAGATCGCAGGCTTTTGAAGGTGATCACCGCCCCCATGACCTGGGACTCTTCACTCAGAATCGGACGGCCGGAACAGATATAGTACAGCTCCCCTTTCGGGGTACTGGTCACCATCTGATAGTGATCGAAACTGTTGCCGCCGAGCAGTTTGGTGAGCACGGCCTGGTTTTTGCCGCTGAGAATTTTACTGATATTAACGCCGACAATATTTTCCCGCGATATCGAGAAAAAGTCTTCCGCCACTTTATTAAAGTAGTTGATGTTACCCTGATTATTGATACCGATAATACCGTCAGTGGTGGATTCCAGAATCGCCTGTAATTCTTTTTCTTTACGTTCGTAGGGCTGTAATTTGGAACGGGTGACACTGATAACATCAGGATTAAGCAGGAGTTTACTCAGCAGCAGCTTAACATCCCGCTCGCATTCCGCGTTGAATTTGACATAAATTTTGCACGGAAAAACTTCCATGGAATTGATGCTGATTTCTGAGGCCGAAAACTCATTGATGACTTCTTCCACCATGGCGACGCGGTCAATGGTATTAATTAACCATCTATATGCAGACATGTGTTTAGTCACTCCCGGTTAGTGTATGTAGTGCTCTGTTTCACCCGCCTACCTACCAGAGTTACCTATCTTAGGTACTCACTGAAAGGTGAATCAAAAGCGAAATACAACAAAATGGTGCGCAATTAAGGAAAAACCACATGATAAGTAACCTTATCATATAGATGTAATTATTATTTTTTGGTTCAGTTATACTACCTACTATAAACAACTTGAATCAGCTTGTACCCGCCATATATCTCAATTCTATGAAAAAAATCGGCCAGACATCGGGTTTACATCCGGACGTAGTGAGATCGAAAATCATTAAAAATGCGGTAATTAATAGAATTGATTATTTCTGACGTTGATCATTATCAATCACCGGACGTATCGATTCAGGAAAAAATTTAAAAAGAGATCTGGATCACCCTTCCCTTTTGGGGCTATAATGTGACGCAAGTCCGGTTTTATACCCCAATGTGATTAACCTCACTATCAGAAAGTGGCAACCTACTGTCAACTTTCTTTCCACTTTGTCATTTTTACTTACACTCTGCTTTCCACTTCCTCTGCGTTGTCTTTGTCTAAGCTATGCCTTAAAATTATTTATCTCTTTTAATTCAATATGTTATAAACATAAATCCTGAGTTGGCACGGCTATTGCTTTTATTACTGCAACAACAGCACATGTTGGCATAATAAAAAATTATTCTTTGGAGGATTTATGCACGATTATACGAATAAAGGTTATGACACTAAGATTGTTCACGCTGGCCAACAGGCAGATCCACTGACTGGCGCGTTATCAACCCCAATCTATCAGACCTCTACATTCGTCTTCGACAGCGCAGCACAAGGGGCAGCACGTTTCGCATTAGAAGAAGAAGGTTATATCTACTCACGTTTAGGTAACCCAACTAACGCAGCATTAGAAGAAAAAATGCGTGTACTGGAAAACGGCGAAGCTGCTCTGGCGACTTCTTCCGGTATCGCAGCTATCTCTACCACTATCCTGACTATGTGCGGCCAGGGCGACCATATCGTTGCTTCTGACACTCTGTACGGCTGTACTTATGCTCTGCTGTCTCACACCCTGCCTAAATTCGGTATCGAAGTCACTTTCGTTCGCGCAAATGACCCTGCGAACATCAAAGCGGCAATGAAACCAAACACCAAAATGGTTTACGTCGAAACTCCGGCTAACCCGACTCTGGCAATGATCGACCTCGAAGCAGCGGCAAATGTTGCTCACGAAGGCGGCGCGATGCTGGTTGTGGATAACACCTTCATGTCTCCGTACTGCCAGCGTCCTCTGGAATTAGGTGCGGACATCGTTGTTCACAGTGTGACCAAATACATCAACGGCCACGGTGACGTTATCGGTGGTGTGATTGTCGGTCCTGCTGACTTCCTGGTTCCTGCGCGTCTGGTTGGTGTTAAAGACATCACCGGTGGCGTAATGAGCCCGTTCAACGCATGGTTAACCCTGCGCGGTCTGAAAACACTGCACGTCCGTATGGAACGTCACTGCTCTAACGCAATGAAAGTTGCTAAGTATCTGGAATCTAACCCGAACGTGGAAGCTGTCTTCTATCCGGGTCTGCCATCTCACCCGCAGCACGAATTAGCGAAAAAACAGATGAGCAACTTCGGCGGTATGATCAGCTTTGAAATCAAAGGCGGTATCGAAGCAGGCCGTAAAGTGATGGATGCTGTTGAGTTATGCATGCTGGCAGTAAGCCTGGGCGATACTGAAACTCTGATTCAGCACCCTGCATCAATGACTCACTCTCCGGTTCCGGCTGAAGAGCGTCTGAAAGCAGGTATCACCGATGGTCTGATTCGTATCTCTGTCGGTCTGGAAACACCTGAAGACATCATTGCTGACCTGGAACAGGCTATTGCGAAAGCAGTTGCTTAAGATCAGAGCGGAAAATTAAGTCTTGCAGTATGTACTCACCTCATTTGCCATTTACACAGACGGGGTGAGTACACGAAGCACGCGGAAAAATTCATTGAGAGCCACTCTGAATTCTCTCCGGCGTGCTTTTTAAGTATTTAACAGGTTATTTTTAGCGGTAACAAAAAGAACAACGCAGTGCTGAAATTTTTTAGAAACCATAATCACAATAAATTATTATGAAAACCAAGGGGGCTTAGTATGGCGGACATGACCTCAACCGATAATTCCGCGAAAGCGCTGGGCAAAATACCATTCACAATGTATGACGCCGGCTGGGTTGTGCTTTGTATTGGTATGGCTATCGGTGCCGGTACCGTTGTAATGCCGATTCAGATCGGTCTGAAAGGTATTTGGGTATTTATTTTAGCTTTCATGATTGCGTATCCGGCAACGTATATGTTGCAGAAGCTGTACATGAATACGTTATCTGAAAGTGAAGAATGTGAAGACTACACAAACATAATCACACAGTATCTGGGCAGTAACTGGGGTGTGGCTCTGGGGGTTATTTACTTCCTGATGCTTATCCACGGTATCTTTATTTACTCTCTTTCTGTTATTTTCGACAGTGCTTCCTATCTCCATACGTTCGGTGTTACTGAAGGTGTGCTTTCAGATTCACTGATCTATCGTGTCGTTGTTTTTGCCGCGCTGATTTTTATTGCCTCCAAAGGTGAGAAGCTGCTGTTTAAAATCTCCGGTCCGATGGTTATCGTGAAAGTGGGTATCATTGTATCGCTGGGTCTGGTGATGATCCCTCACTGGGATTTCAATAACATCACTGCGTTCCCGCCGATTGCTGACTTTACCCGTGACGTGCTGCTGACCGTCCCGTTTGCTTTCTTCTCTGCGGTCTTCGTTCAGATCCTGAACCCGATGAATATCGCATACCGTAAACTGGAATCTGACAAACGTGTCGCCACCTACCGTGCTATCCGCGCTCACCGCGTGGCCTATATCACCCTGGTGACTATCATCCTGTTCTTCTCATTCTCCTTTACGTTCTCTATCAGTCATGAGCAGGCCGTATCCGCGTTTGAACAGAACATCTCTGCACTGGCCATTGCCGCTCAGGTTATTCCGGGCGCGGTCGTGAGTGTGATGACAACCGTTCTGAACATCTTTGCGGTTCTGACAGCATTCTTCGGTATCTATCTGGGCTTCCAGGAATCCGTGAAAGGTCTTGCGATTAACATCCTTTCCCGTTTCATGGATAAAGAAAAAATCAACCACACGTTATTAAACATCTGTATCTCTGTCTTCATCGTTGCATTACTGACTGCATGGGTGTCCACAGGGTTCTCAGTGGTTGTCTTCTTCCAGATCGGTAGTCCGTTATACGCTATCGTTTCCTGCTTAATTCCTGTTTACCTGGTATTCCGTGTCGCGAAACTGAAAAAATTCAAAGACTGGAAAGCCTGGTGTGTTATGGGCTTCGGTATCCTGCTGCTCATCGCACCATTCTTCAAATACCTTGAGTGACGGGTAAGATAAAACAGGCCATTTGTCAGTGCACGCACTGACAGAAATAAAGTAACACCCCGGAACCGGTCACAATACCGGTTCCGGAAAGTTAAAAAACTCAGCACCGCAGTCTGAATAAAAAAACCTCTGTCCTTCTAACCATATTTATTAAGTTCCTTGATTGGTTAGCATATTGCGGGAGATATCATCTCCCGCTTTTTTTCGCCTGAACGCAGCCTCTGACCAGACATATCACCATTCCCGCTGTTTTATTTCCGCCGGATGAGAGACACGGCAAACCCGTACAGTAATCCGCAAATCAGCTGTACTGGTCTGTCTTTTTTATTTAAAAACGGAAATTCTGGTAATTAAAAATCGCGCGGAGAAATAATACTGTCCGCAATAAGGCTCATCCGGATTTCCTGAATATCCCCTTCTTCATTTTCATAAAGAATGTCATCCAACCCGGTTCCGGTCATATTCATTTCCTCAAAGAAACGACCCGGTGTGAGTTTAAAGGCCAGACTGACACGCAGGAGTGTGTCCACATCAATACGATTAACACCCCGCTCATAACGCGAGAGCTGCTGCTGGCTAATCCCTATTCTGTGTGCCAGCTGCTTTGTGGTTAAACCTGCATTGGTCCGGTATTGTCTGATAACCTGTCCGATAGCTTCGGAGATCGCATATTTCTTCATCATTAATCAATAACCCTATAAAGACCATCACTAAAATTCCTTATTTAGCTCACTGATCATAGAAAAAGCACTTAAAACTATAAGTAGTTTATCGTAGATAGGGGCATTTTTGAAAAACCAAAGGATATGCTGTTTGTGAGTACATTACGGGGTAAGTGAGACTGAATGTTTCAGTATATTTCGCCTTTAAAATCATAGCGTAACGCAACAATATGACAAAATATAAATCGATTGAAAGTGCAATGGGTTAGTAGAATAAGTGTTATATACCAAATAATTAGGAAAAAAATATGTTTTCACTCCATTCGAATACAAATACCGAGTTTTTACAGGATGTGAAAAAGTGTGTTTGATCCCACACATCGGATTTCAGAATAATAAGTTAATACATAGTCTTAATATGAATATCAAACAGAACTTAATAAATTAAATTAATGTAAATATTTTGCACGAATAATTAACTTATTTCGGATTTTGTCAAAAATACTGAAAACAGCGCAAAAAAGCCGGTGACAGTTATCCTGACACCGGCTGAATATACGGCGGTTATTTAACCGGATTACAAACGTTCAATCACCATCGCAATTCCCTGCCCGCCACCGATGCATAATGTCGCCAGCCCGGTGGTCTTATTCTGAGCCTGTAATGCATGCAGCAGTGTCACCAGGATACGGGCACCACTCGCACCAATCGGGTGACCCAGGGCAATCGCCCCGCCGTTGATGTTTACTTTGTCAGGATCAAAACCCAGGTCACGGCCGACCGCAAGGAACTGGGAGGCAAATGCTTCGTTGGCTTCGATAAGATCGATATCCTTCAGTGACAGCCCCGTTTTCTCCAGCACTTTCCGCGTGGCCGGAACCGGCCCCAGCCCCATCATCGACGGTGAAACCCCGCCGGAGGCATAACCCCGGATACGGGCGAGCGGTGTCAGTCCCAGTGATTTGGCACGGGTTTCCGTCATCAGCATCAGTGCTGCCGCGCCGTCATTGATACCGGAGGCATTACCGGCAGTCACCGTTCCCGCTTTATCAAAGGCCGGGCGCAGTTTCGCCAGCCCTTCTGCCGTTGATCCGGCTTTCGGGAATTCATCAGTATCCACCACGATATCCCCTTTACGGCTTTTCACCGTAACCGGCACGATTTCCGCCTTAAAGGCCCCGCGCTCAATCGCACTGACCGCTTTCTGCTGCGATGACAGTGCCAGCGCATCCTGCTCTTCACGTGTCAGGTTATAGGCTTTGGCAATATTCTCCGCCGTGATCCCCATGTGATAATTATTTTCAGCACACAGCAGACCGTCACGCAGGATCACATCGTGCACCGTACCGTCACCCAGCCGGTAACCCCGGCGGGCACGGCTGTCCAGCAGATACGGCGCCTGACTCATATTTTCAGTACCGCCCGCGATAATAATGTCCGCGTCACCGCTGCTGATCGCCTGTGCGCCCAGCGCGACACTCTTCAGGCCGGAGCCGCACACTTTATTGACAGTGAAAGCACAGGCACTTTCCGGTATACCGCTGCGCAGCAGGATCTGGCGCGCCGGGTTTTGTCCGAGCCCTGCCTGTAATACGTTTCCCATAATAACTTCATCCACCAGCCCCGGTTCCAGCTGCGTTTTTTTCAGTAACGCGCTGACCACTGCCGAGCCGAGTTCCACTGCACTGACATCTGCCAGTGCGCCGTTAAAGTTGCCGATTGCGGTACGTACGGCACTGACAATAACGATATTTTCCATTGCAAAATCCTTACTGTTTAGTATCTGTCAGAAGAAAACGAGGCCAAGAATAAAAATCGGAGCCGATAGCAGCAGGGCAGTGATGCAGTACCCCATAATGTCCCTGACCCCCAGCCCGGCAATCGCCAGTGCAGGAAGTGCCCAGAACGGCTGCGCCATGTTCATCCACTGTTCACCGTAGGCAATCGCCATCACGGATTTACCGAGATCAGCTCCCAGCGCCTGGGCAGCAGGAATAACAAACGGCCCCTGAATCACCCAGTGACCGCCGCCTGACGGTACGGCGAAGTTGATCAGCGCAGAGCTGAAGAAGGTCATCAGCGGGAAGGTTTCTTTGTTGGCAACGTTAATGAAGAATTCAGTGATAAGCCCGCCCAGTCCGGAGCCTTCCATCATGAGCTGGATACCGGCATAGAACGGGAACTGCACGAGTATTCCGGCGGTACTGCGGGCGGCTGCACTGACGGCACGCATATACGCCATCGGGGTTTTATGCAGCAGCAGACCGGCCAGCAGGAAAATCATATT
The DNA here is from genome assembly GCF_032989665.1 of Morganella sp. BCCO 40_0007. NCBI lineage: Bacteria > Pseudomonadati > Pseudomonadota > Gammaproteobacteria > Enterobacterales > Morganellaceae > Morganella > Morganella sp. BCCO 40_0007. The sequence continues at coordinate 148,011 of NZ_JAVBIN010000004.1, forward strand.
CACGGTGTTAATGGTGATGTTGAAACCGTTTTTGATGAAATACATGCCGAGGAACGTGAAGCCCAGAATCCCGATAATCCACGCGATAAGGCGGCTTTCTTCCATCCGGAGAGAAACCGGCGCGTCTTCCGGTAATTTTTTCTGGAAATCCGGCTCTTCTTCGAGCAGCGCCGGGTCGATCATCATGATGTCGTCTTTGCGCGGCATCATCATGCGGGTGACAAACGGCATCACCAGAATCAGTGTCAGGGTGATAAACAGGTTATACCCGGTGAACATGGTCTGGCTGACAGGGATAAGCCCGGCGATATGCTCGACAGGGTTACCCGGTGTGGCGGCCAGCAGCGGCATGGAGCCGGAGAAACCGCCGCCCCAGGTCATAAACCCGATATAGGCACAGGCGATCAGCAGCGGGTAGTCAGAGCCCGGTACACGGCGGGCGACTTCGCGGGCAAACATCGCCCCGACCACCAGTCCGAAACCCCAGTTAATGACACAGGCAACCGAGCCGAAAAACGTCACCAGCATCACCCCCTGAACCGGGGTTTTTGCCAGTGAGGCAGTCAGCCGCAGAATGCGTTTAACCGGCGGGGAGCTGGCCAGCGCGTGACCGGTCACGATGATCAGCGCCATCTGCATCCCGAACGCCAGCAGGTTCCAGAATCCGTTCCCCCATAAGTTCACCAGATCCATCGGTGTGCTTGGTGTGAGTGCCAGCGCGATGACAAACGTCAGCATGGTCAGCAGCATTGCGAAGATCAGCGGATCAGGCAGATAGCGGCTCACCACACGGGTCATGACTCGTGAGATGCGTCCTATCATACGGCTTCCCCCGCAGTCACCAGCGGCATTTCACAGACATCCGGTGAAACAATAAAATGCGCTGCGGTTTTTTCGCGGATAGTACCGATATCCGTACCCGGCGCGTATTCGCACAAAATCATCTGATCGTTTTCAAAACGGAATAACGCCAGTTCCGTCACCAGCACATCCACCGCTTTCACGGCGGTCAGCGGCATGGTGCATTCCGGCAGGATTTTGGCGGAACCGTCTTTTGCACAGTGCTCCATGGCTATGATCACTTTGCGCGCACCGGTCACGAGATCCATCGCACCGCCCATACCCGGCACCATTTTGCCCGGTACCACCCAGTTGGCGAGGTTGGCCTGTTCATCCACCTGTAAGCCGCCCAGCACGCTGGCATCCACATGACCGCCGCGGATCAGCGCGAAAGAGAAAGCACTGTCAAACATGGACGCGCCCGGCAGAATACCGCACGGCTGACCGCCTGCATTGACCAGATTCTTATCCGGCGTGGTTACCGGCCCGAGGCCGAGGAAGCCGTTTTCTGACTGTAATGTGATATGCACGCCTTCCGGCAGATAGTTCGCCACCTGTGTCGGCAGCCCGATCCCGAGGTTCACCACATCACCGTCATTCAGTTCAAGTGCCACACGGCGGGCGATTAATTCTTTTGCATTCATGATGTTTTCCTTATTCTGCAATCAGCCAGTCAATAATTGCCCCTGGTGTGGCAACACAATCCGGGTCGATATCCCCCACCGCGACCATTTCGTCCGGTTCGGCAATGGTGATATCCGCCGCCAGCGCCATCAGCGGGTTAAAGTTACGGGCACTGAGGTCATAGGTGAGGTTGCCGAGCGGATCGGCTTTTTGTGCCTGAATCAGCGCCAGGTCGGCGCGCAGGGGAAGTTCGAGGAGGTAATCACGGCCATCGAGGGTAATTTTCTGTTTGCCTTCTTCCACGACCGTCCCGACACCGGTCGGGGTGAGGAATCCGCCCAGCCCGGCACCGCCGCAGCGGATTTGCTCTGCCAGCGTGCCCTGCGGGATCAGCTGTACTTCCATTTCACCGGCGATCATCCGGCGTCCGGTTTCCGGGTTTGTCCCGATGTGAGAAGCAATGACTTTTTTCACCCGGCCGTTGACGATCAGCGGGCCCAGACCGGTATCCACAAATGCGGTATCGTTGGCGATAATGGTTAACTCTTTGACGCCGGATTCTAATAATTCAGTCATTAAACGCGGCGGTGTACCAACGCCCATAAATCCACCGACCATAATTGTCATGCCGTCACGAAAAAATTCACCGGCTTTTTTTACCGTTATTTGTTTATTCTTCATAGCACTTCCCTTTTATAAAAAAATATAGACACAAGGGTAATAGCAAGTGCTATGCCAATAATAAAACTGTATTTTTGTTATAATTTAATTTATGTACTCAATTGAAATTTAATGACTTTATTTTAACTTAAATAAATCAGTTAACATATTATGAATAAATAACAAAGGCCGGACAGTGAAATAAAATGCACAGTGTGAAAAATTATTCACAGTAAAAACAAAAAACACGGTGAAATTATTTACACCGTGTTTTTATTTAAAATGATATTTTTTAAAATGTATGTTCTATTATTATCACTATAAATTATTCAATATCGTATTCCTGTAATTTATACATTAATGCCCGGCGGCTGATCCCCAGCGCGGAGGCCGTATGGGTTTTGTTATTCTGGAACTCCCCCAGAGCGGAAATAATCAGCTCTTTTTCGTAGGCCTTAATATTCTCTTTCAGGTTCAGCCCCGGTTCCTGCGTAACCGGAATCAGAGCCACCGGCTGGCTGCGGACCTGTGCCAGCAACTGCTCCGGCAGATCTTCCGGGAAAATCACATACCCGGTGCTCATAATCACTGCCCGTTCAATTACGTTGGAAATTTCCCGCACATTGCCCGGCCACTGGTAGTTCATCAGTAATGCCAGCGTTTCCGGCGCCAGCTCGACAATATCGCGGTTATTTTCCTGACTGAATTTCTGCAGAAAATGGGCGGCCAGCAGTCCCACATCCTCCGGCCGCTCACGCAGCGGCGGCAGATTCAGGTGAATTACATTGAGGCGGTAAAACAGATCCTGGCGGAAATGGCCTTCCCGCACCCGTTCATGCATATCGCGGTTGGTCGCGGCAATAATGCGGATATCCACACGGATGGTTTTACTGCCGCCGACGCGCTCAAATTCTTTCTCCTGCACCACCCGCAGCAGTTTCACCTGTAAATCCGCCGGCATCTCACCGACCTCATCGAGCAGCAATGTTCCGCCGCTGGCACGTTCAAATAATCCCTGACGCTGTACCTGCGCCCCGGTAAAGGCGCCCTTTTCATGGCCGAACAGCTCACTTTCCAGCAGCGAGCCGGGCAGCGCCCCGCAGTTCACTTTAATAAAGGGGCCGTTGGCCCTTTCGCTGTTGTAATGGATAGCCCGCGCCACCACTTCTTTCCCGGTACCGCTTTCCCCGGTGATAAGTACCGTCGCCTGGCTGCGCGAGACTTTGGCGATATCGCGGCAGATTTCCATCATTTTCGGGTTACGGGTCAGCACCCGTCCCCACTGGTAGCTGTCGCTCAGTTCGCGGTGCAGCAGATTGATTTCCTGTTTCATCTCCTGCAACTGCAATGCACGGGAGATAAGCAGCTTCAGCTCTGTCAGATCAAAAGGCTTGATGACATAATCAAACGCGCCGAGACGCAGTGCGTCCACTGCGGTTTCCACGGCTGCATAGGCGGTCATCAGAATTACCGGCACTTCCGGGTTCAGTTCCCGCATCCGTTTGAGAGCCTCAATGCCGTCCAGTTTCGGCATACGGATATCCATCAGCACCACATCAGGTTTATCCTGCACAAAGCTTATCAGCGCCGCCTCGCCATCTTCCGCCACCCGGGTTTCATGACCATCAATAGAAAAGGCGGTCTGTAACATCCGGCTGAGATTCTTTTCATCATCAACGATCAGAAGCCGGTACGATTTATGTGTAATCATTTTTTTTACCCTGCGTTATCGGCAACGTTATGGTGAACGTCGTTCCATGATGTTCCTGACTTTCAAGGAAAATATCACCACCGTGACCGGCGATGATCCGCTGACTGATCGCCAGTCCCAACCCGGTTCCCGAGGCTTTGGTGGTAAAGAACGGGTCAAAAATTTTCTTTTGCAGCGCCGCCGGAATCCCGGTGCCGTCGTCGCGGATCACCACCATGACCCGCTGCTCTTCCATACAGCAGGTGGAGATAAAGATATTGCCTCTGGCCGGAATCGACTGTACCGCGTTTATCATAATATTGAGCAGCACCTGGCGCAGCAGTTCGCTGTTGGCCTCAATCAGCGGCAGTGTGTCATCCGGCTCCCAGGTAAATGTGACCCGTGCTTCCATCCCTTTGGTTTTGATCAGCACCAGCGCCTCTTCAATCAGCCGGTTGACACTGATCGGGCGGAATGTGCCGGTCTGAGGCCGGGAAAAATCAAGCAACTGCCGGATGATCCGGTCAATAGAATCCACTTCCTTGAGAATAATACTGATGTATTCCAGTTTATCCGGGTGATGTTCCAGTTCTTTGAGGATCTGCACGAAACCACTGATCGCCGTCAGCGGGTTGCGCACCTCATGGGCGACACCAGCCATCAGCTCGCCGAGGGTAGCGAGTTTTTCAGCCTGCTGCATACGGCGCTGAACCTCTTTCTGAGCGGTGAGATCTTTAAATATCACCAGTGCACCGATAAGTTCCCCGCCCGCATTACGGATGCGGCTGGTGCTGACATTTATCTGAATGGTGCGGTCACGGGCAGGATATTCAATTTCCAGGCTGACATGCTCAATACCACGCGTCAGGGTGTCCAGCACCGGGCTGGAAAAGCTGCGCCCCTCAAAAACATCACCGTAATATTTGCCGTGCAGATCCCGCTCCAGATAGCCGGTTATCTCTTCTGCCGCCGGGTTAATCATGGTAACGCAGCCGTTGATATCCACCGCGATCACGCCATCCGCCGCGCTTTCAATGATCAGTTCGTTGAGGGTTTTCATCTCCCGCAGTGTCTGTGCCAGCGCGTTAACGCTGTCGCTAATCTCCCCCATTTCCCCTTTCATCATCGGCAGATGAGTATTGAGGTCATGTGAGAGATCACTGAGGCCGCTTTTAATCGCACCGATATCACGGCTGAAATGACGTGAAAAGATGATAATAATCAGCAGGCTGAACAGTATCCCGAACGCAATGACTGCGATAATTTTGACATCCATCGCCAACGCCTGACGGTCAATATCATCTGTCAGTTCATTCGCCCAGATATAACCGATCACCCCGCCGTTACGCCTGACCGGAATCATGGCGTTCATAATATTGCCGCGTACCTGGGTTCCCCAGCCGACTTCCGGCTCTCCCGTTGCCATCACATGACGGCCGGGGTGATCTTCACTGATGCGGGTGCCGGTTTTATTGCCGTAACGGGCTCGTGGTGAATAGGTCACAATACCGTCAAGCTCACGGTGATAGTAACCGGCGCCGACCCCCGGGAAGGTGGAGGTGATAATTTCCGCCGCCGGATACAGTTTTTCGCTGATCAGCGCCAGGCGCTGGTCACGTGGCAGGGATGCGGCAAGGTTATATTCATCATTCAGCGCCTGTTCCAGCAGACCGGCAACGGAATAGAGTTTGTTGCGCTTCTCCTGCAACAGAGCAGAACGCCCCTCTGTTTCCACAAAATAACCGATGATAAGTGTCGGCACGGTGACCAGCAGAATGGCCATTAATATGAGTTTGTCACGCAGACTGAAGGGATAATATTTATGCAACACAGAAGGCCCGTCTGAAAAACTGTATGATTTACCAGCATATACAACTGATTAAAAAATATCTTTGCGAACGGTCATAGTTCCGGAATCTCTGTAAAAACAACAGGATAATTGATGATTAAGAAAGTTACCGGCGGGAGAAAGCAGACAGGACGGCAGCAGAGAAAAGCTCCGCTGCCGGAACAATAAAAATGCTTACTTCACAAACTCACTGGCTTCACGCACCAGTTTACCGATGGCTGCCCAGTCTTTTGCTTTGATAAGCGAAGCCGGTACCATCCACGAGCCGCCGCAGGCCACAATCTGCGGGATCGCCAGATAGTCGCGGATATTATTCAGCCCGATTCCGCCGGTCGGCATCACCTGTAACTGGTGATACGGCGCCAGCATGGCTTTGATCATCGGAATACCGCCTGACGGCTCTGCCGGGAAGAATTTTACGAAATCGATGCCCAGCTCCAGTGCCTGCTCAACCGCGCTCGGGTTGTTGATCCCGGGAACAATCGGGATATCCATCTGCTGACACGCCTGAACGGTGTTCGGGTTCAGACCGGGAGAGACCACAAACTGTGCCCCGGCGGCTTTCGCCTGACGCACCTGCTCGCGGTTAATCACGGTTCCCGCGCCCACCAGCATATCCGGGCGGGCTTCACGCAGCAGTTTGATCGCTTCCGCCGCACACGCTGTACGGAAAGTGATTTCCGCCACCGGCAGACCGTTGTCCGCCAGTGCATTGCCTAACGGGATAATATCTTCCGCGTTATCCACGGCGATCACCGGCACAATTTTCAGCTGCCGGAAACGGGTAATCATTGCCTGTAATTCGGACATCTCGTTCTCCTCTTTTCCCGTTAAAACGTATTATTCAGTAAAGTATCGGTGACCGGGCGGGTTGCCGCCTGCGGGATAATCGCCCCTTTGTGCTGAATCACCACTCCCGCGAGCCGGTGCCCCATCCGGGCAGCATGTTCAATATCCGCACCGGTCAGCCAGCCAGCCAGGAAACCGGCGTTAAAGGCATCACCGGCAGAGGTGGTATCAACCACCTGTGCCACCGGCGTGGTGGCAATATTGATGACCGGCGCATCAGTGCGCAGATCACGGTAGTCACACCCCTGAGCCCCCGCTTTGATGATCGCCTGCTTCACCCCGGCCTTTGCCAGACGGGCAAAGGTGGCATTACGGTCGCTGTCACCCCACAGACGCGCTTCATCATCATCAGTGACCAGCGCCATATCAGTCAGTGCATACATCGCCTGATAACAGTCACGGGTTTCATTTTCATCCGCCCACAGAGCCGGACGGTAGTTGCTGTCAAACAGAATGGTTTTGCCCTGCTGTGACAGTGTTTTCAGATCATCCAGCAGCCGCAGACGATCTTCCGGCGGCAGAATGGCCAGACTGATCCCGCTGAGGTAGATGGCATCCATCTCCGCCATCTGTGCCAGCAGCGCCGGATAATCCGGATGGCGGACAAGATAACGCGCCGCTGAATCATTACGCCAGTAGAGGAACGTGCGCTCACCCTGTTCATCCAGCTGAATAAGATACAACCCCGGCTGATGGTGCGGATCAGTCAGCACATGTGAGGTTTTCACCCCCTCCGCCTGCCAGCGGCTGATCATGCCTTTACTGAGCGGGTCAGTTCCCATGGCTGAGATAAAATTCACCTCAACGGCCTCCCCCGCCGCGCGGGCCAGATAGACCGCGCTGTTCAGGGCATCACCGCCGTAACGCTGAACCATCTCTCCGAACGGCGCACCGTTGAGTTCAATCATGCACTCGCCGATCAGACCAATGCGTTTTACTGTCATTATTCACCTTTCGCTGCGGAAAAATAACGCTGTGCATTATTGAAACAGATATCACGCACCATCTGCCCCAGCATGGTTTCATCAGCCGGAATTTCACCGTTAACCGCCAGCGTACCAAGCATATTGCACAGAATGCGGCGGAAGTATTCATGACGAGTATAGGACAGGAAACTGCGTGAATCTGTCAGCATGCCGACAAACTGACTTAACAGCCCCAATTGTGATAACTGTTCCAGCTGACGCTGCATGCCGTCTTTCTGGTCGTTGAACCACCAGCCGGAACCGAACTGAATTTTGCCCGCAATACCACCGCCCTGGAAGTTGCCGATCATGGTTGCCAGCACTTCGTTATCACGCGGGTTCAGGCAGTAAAGGATGGTGCGCGGCAGTTCATCGGTTTTATCCATTTCATCAAGCAGACGTGACAGCGGATAAGCCACCGGCGCGTCACCGATGGAATCAAAACCGCTGTCGGCACCGAGCAGCTTAAACATGCGCGTGTTGTTGTTGCGCAGCGCACCGATGTGCAGCTGCATCACCCAGCCACGTTTTGCATACTGCTTACCGAGCCAGACCAGCACTGCCGTTGCGAACTGCGCGGTGGCGGTTTCATCCGGGATTTCCCCGGCAAGGCGTTTCTGCAGAATCGTATCCAGGACAGATTCATCCGGCACCGGTGCATAACGCAGGATCTCAATACCGTGGTCAGATGCAACACAACCGTGCTGTGCAAAGTGAACCAGGCGGCGATCCAGCGCGGTCAGCAGATCGCTGAAACGGCGGATATCCACATCGGCACTCTGTCCGAGCTTCGCGATATAATCCGTGAAACCGTCCAGTTCAATTTTAAAAGCGCGATCCGGGCGCCAGCTCGGACGCACTTCAATATCAAAGCTGTCATCCTGTGCAATCTGCCGGTGATATTCCAGTGAATCCGCCGGGTCATCGGTGGTGCCGACCATATGCACATTCATCTGCTGCATAATGCCGCGTGCGGAGAATTCCGGCTGTGCCAGTTTTTCATTGGCCTCATCCCAGATACTCTGCGCTGTTTCCGGCCCGAACACTTTGCCGGTAATACCGAACGGGCGGCGCAGTTCCAGATGCGTCCAGTGATAAAGCGGGTTACCAAGTGTCATCGGCACCGTTTTTGCCCATGCCTGATATTTCTCATAATCACTGGTGTCACGTCCGGTGATAAGCGATTCCGGAATTCCTGCCGAACGCATGCCGCGCCATTTGTAGTGATCCCCCTCCAGCCAGATCTGCCCGAGGTTATCAAAACGGCGGTTTTCCGCGATTTCACGCGGATTCAGGTGACAGTGATAGTCATAGATTGGCATGTCCGCCGCATAGTCATGATAAAGACGGCGGGCGATGTCGCTGTGCAGTAAAAAGTCTTCGCAAAGAAACTGTTTCATAAACTCTCCGGGATTACAGTGCGGCAACGGCCTGACGGGCACCGACATCAAGTAACTGCTGATACGCGCGTTTCACCGCATCAACAAAGCCCTGCTGCTTCGGCAGGTTGCTACCGAAAATGGATTCAATCGCCAGCAGCTCATCCACCACCGCGACAGACAGGCCATGTTTCGCGTAGATTGCCGCAAACGTGTCTGCCAGCGGGTCACGCACATCAATTTTATTGCCCTGCTCATCGGTACCGCTGATATAACGCATCCAGCCCGCCACACCCAGCGCCAGATGACGATAGTCACTGCCGTCCGCGATATGCTGCGCAACCGGGTCCAGCAGGCGCTGCGGAAGCTTCTGGCTGCCATCCATCGCAATCTGCCATGTCTGGTGTTTCAGGGACGGGTTGGTAAAGCGGTCAATCAGGTTATCCGCATAGGCAACCAGGTCGGTATCTTCCGGCATGGTAAGGGTCGGCGCCTGCTCATCCAGCATCAGTGCGCGGGCGGCTTTGCGGTAATCCGGGTTGGTCATGGTATCGGAAATATGGGCATAACCGCCGAGATAGCCGAGATACGCCAGGAAAGAGTGGCTGCCGTTGAGCATCCGCAGCTTCATTAATTCAAACGGCACCACATCCTGAACAAACTGCGCACCGGCGCAATCCCACTCAGGGCGGCCGTTCACAAAATTATCTTCAATCACCCACTGGCGGAACGGCTCACAGGCGATAGCGCAGTGATCTTCCGTTCCCAGCAGTTGTGCGATTTCAGTCAGTGTTTCCGGGGTGGCCGCCGGCACAATGCGGTCAACCATGGTGCACGGGAAAGTGACAGACGATTCAATCCACGCTGCCAGCGCCGGGTCCTGCAACCGCGCCAGGCCGAGCACCGCTTCGCGGGCAACATGACCATTCTCACGGACGTTATCACAGGAGAGCACCGTAAACGGCGGTAAACCGCGTTCGTGACGGCGTTTCAGTGCCGCCGTGATGTAACCGATAGCCGAACGTGGTGTCTCCGGTGTCGCCAGATCTTGTTTAATCAGCGCATTTTCCGGGTCGAGCTGCCCGGTCGCCGGATCGGTGCAGTAGCCTTTTTCAGTCACGGTCAGGGAAACAATACTGACATCCGGGGACGCCATTTTCTCAATCACCGCATCAATACCGTCGATCAGCGGGTGCATCGCTTCTTTCATCGAGCCGATAATTTTCAGCTCTGTTTTATCCGCCCCTTTCTCCGCCACGGTATACAGCATGGACTGGGCTTTCAGCCCTTCAATCAGTGCCGCATCCTGTGCCGACATCAGGTTAACTTCACAGTAACCCCAGTCGCTGTCTGTTTTTTCTAATACGTGATGGGTGTACAGCGCCTGATGTGCGCGGTGAAAAGCGCCGCAGCCGAGGTGAACAATACGGGTGGTGAGACGATCAGTCGTCCAGTCAGGACGCGTTGCGGTGATGTCCGCAGTGACAAGATTCTTTTCCATTACAGGCTCCCGGGGAGCAGGCTGCGGAAGAGATCCCGCAGCCCGGCAGGTACAAAGGTATGAGATATTATTTTGTATAGAATGCGCGGTGAATACCCATTTCCAGACCACGGATTTCAGCCAGCCCTTTCAGACGGCCGATCGCGGAATAGCCCGGATTGGTTTTCTTCTTCAGATCATCCAGCATCTGATGGCCGTGATCCGGACGCATCGGGATCAGGGACGCTTCCCCGCTCTCACGGCGGCGGTTCTCTTCGGCAGCCACCGCACTGATGACATTATACATATCCACATCACCGGCCAGATGTGCCGCTTCATGGAAGGTATTCGGGTTCTCTTCACGCATCGTTGAACGCAGATGCAGGAAGTAAATCCGCGGACCAAAGGTCTTAATCATATTGACCAGGTCGTTGTCAGCGCGCACGCCGTAAGAGCCGGTGCACATGGTGTAACCGTTGGCATCACTGTTGACGGTATCTGCCATCCACTGCATATCTTCAATCGTGGAAACGATACGCGGCAGGCCGAGAATAGGACGCGGAGGATCATCAGGATGCACTGCCATTTTCAGGCCGCACTCTTCAGCAACCGGAATAATTTTATTCAGGAAATACGCAAAGTGCTCACGTAATTTCGCTTTACCGATACCGGCGTAACGTTTCAGGTGCTGGCGGAATTGTTCAAGTGTATAGCCTTCTTCCGCACCCGGAAGACCGGCAATAATATTGTTTATCAGTTTTTGTTTTTCGTCATCCCGCATGGTTTCAAAGCGGGTTTTGGCCTGTGCCAGTTCTTCTGCGGTATAGTCCTGCTCAGCCCCTTCGCGCTGTAAGAGATAAATCTCGAACACCGCAAATTCAATCTGATCAAAACGCAATGCTTTTGAGCCGTCCGGCAGCTCATATTCCAGGTCAGTACGGGTCCAGTCGAGAACCGGCATAAAGTTGTAACAGACAGTATAAATCCCGCAGGCGGCGAGGTTGCGCAGGGATTGCTGATAGTTGGCAATCCATTTTTCATACTCACCGGTTTGTGTTTTGATATCTTCGTGGATAGGCACACTTTCAACCACGGTCCATTCCAGATGATTGGATTCAATCAGCGCCTTGCGCTTCTGAATTTCGTCTGTGGTCCAGACTTCTCCGTTCGGGATATGGTGCAGCGCCGTTACGATACCGGTAGCGCCCGCCTGACGAATATCAGATAAAGTAACCGGATCTGCCGGTCCGTACCAACGCCAAGTTTGTTTCATACTAAACCTCGTTTATGCTCCGCGAATATCATCACTGTTTATTTGGTTGACCAATTAAATCCCCGGTGTGGCGAGTATTGCTGTCAAACCTTGCTGTCACGAGTACAGCATTGTCATCTTCCTATCAACACAGAGAGACGTCAAGCCTGAAAACAACATTGGTCAACCAATATCACATTTTGTTTTATAATTAATTTATTGTTTTAACTGTAAATAAAATTACATCAAGGGTACGTGTGTTTTTATCACTTTCTTTTATTAAAACTGGTAAACCAAAGATGTCACTCACCCGGCAGGACAGATGAGTGACAACACCAATAATTATGATGGTGTATAGTTCAGAACCAACTCAGGCAGCCACAGGCTGAGCTGAGGGAAATAGGTCACCACCGCCAGTGCCGCAATCAGCGCGATATACATCGGCACCAGTGGTTTCAGGACTTTATCAATACTGACACCACCCACAGAGCACCCGACAAACAGTGCGCTGCCGACCGGCGGCGTACAGATACCGATAGCCAGGTTGAATGTCATAATGATCCCGAAGTGTACCGGGTCAATCCCCATATCCATGGCCACCGGCAGGAAAATCGGGGTGAAAATCAGTACCGCCGGTGTCATATCCATAAAGATGCCGACAATCAGCAGAATGATGTTAATGACCAGCAGGATAGTCAGCGCGTTATCGGAAATCGCCATCAGACCGTCCGCAATCAGATACGGCAGATCCGCGTTCGCCATCGCCCATGACATCCCCATGGATGCACCGATCAGGAGCAGCACGATAGAAGTGGTCACTGCCGATTCCAGAATAATTTTCGGCAGACGGCTGAAGCTGACTTCACGGTAAACAAGTACCGCCAGCACAAAGCTGTAGATGACGGCAATCGCGGAGGCTTCTGTTGCGGTAAAGATACCGGCGATAATCCCGCCCATAATCACCACAATCAGCATCAGTGACGGCACCGCTTTCCAGACCGTTGAGAAGAACATCCCCCACGTCGGGCGCGGAGCGACCGGATAACCGCGTTTTTTCGCGATAATCCCGGAAACAATCATCAGAGACAGTCCCATCAGAATGCCCGGAATATACCCGGCCAGGAACAGTGCGGCAATTGATGTGCCGCCGGAAACCAGTGAGTAAACAATCAGGGTGTTGCTCGGCGGGATAAGCAGACCTGACGGGCAGGACGCAATATTTACCGCCGCAGACAGTTCCGGATCATAACCCTCTTTTTTCTGCATCGGTGACATGGTGCCGCCGACCGCCGCTGCGGAAGCCACCGCAGAACCGGAGATAGCGCCGAACAGCATGTTAGCCATAATATTAACGTGCAGCAGCGAGCCCGGCAGACGACCGCCAATCACTTTTGCCACATTAATCAGCCGGGCAGCAATACCGCCCTGGTTCATAATGTTACCGGCGAGAATAAAGAACGGGATCGCCAGCAGCGAGAAGTTATCCACCCCTGCCGCCATACGCTGGGCGACAACGGTAATCGCGGAATCGAGCGGCAGCGTCATGGCAATCGCCACTAACGATGACAGGCCGATAGCGAAAGAAACCGGAACACTGAGAACCAGAAGAAACGCAAAGGTGCCGAAGAGCGCGGCAATCACATACCAATCCATAATTAACCTCTCATCGCACCATTAATGGCTGTCAGTCAGTTCAGTATTGGCTGAACCCGGCTGAAAGAGTGAAAAGATATCAACCAGTGCATACATAATCATCAGTAAGCCGCTGATTGGTAAACAGAGATAGATGTAGCCCATCTGCCAGCCCAGTGCCGGGGTGATCTGGCCGCTTTCCAGTGTGGAAGCGACCAGCGTGCTGCCGCCGTACACCAGCACAATGCCTGCAAAGGCAATAATGGCAATCTGGATAATGAAGCTGACAAACTGTTTTTTCGCACCTGACAGTTTCATAACGAGAAGGTCAATCGCGAGGTGCCGGTGTTGTCCTGTGGTGTAAGCCGCGCCAATCATGGCGACCCACATAAAAAGGTAACGGGCGAGTTCATCTGTAATCGTACTCGGGGAGCTGAGGATATAGCGGGATAACACCTGCCATGTCACACAGAACACCAGGAATGCTGATAAACAGATAGTAAAAACAGCAAGCCCTTTATTAATCAGCGCTACAAGGTTTTTCATTGGCCTTGTCCTTGTTCTTATTTTGGTTAACCAATTTGGCAACTGTCATACCAAATACAAATTTTGCTGTTCGAGCATAGTCTATCCCGCTGAAAACAGTGAGTGACGGCGATCACATTATGATTTGGTTAACCAGAGATTGGGGTTATTTTGTGATAGTGGTCAACCAATAGAGGTTTACCTTTTGACCACTTAGTGACTTGTGATTAAGGTGAGACAACATAATAAGAAGCTCATTTTCCTCCGGAGAACCCTAACGTGAAAAACAGCAAACGTATCCTCAGCACTGTTATCGGCGCGGTATTTGCTCTCAGCGCTACCCAGGCTTTTGCCGCCACCACGCTGAAACTCAGCCATAACCAGAACCGTGATCATGCTGTTCACAAAGCCATGACACAGTTCGCGGATGACGTAAAAACAAAAACAAACGGTGATGTCCGCATCCGTATCTACCCGGACGCGCAATTGGGCAACCAGCGTGAATCCATGGAATTGATGCAGAACGGTGCGCTGGATATCGTCAAATCCAATGCCGCTGAACTGGAAGCGTTCTCACCGGCCTACTCCGTCTTTAACCTGCCTTACCTGTTCCGTGACAAACCACACTACGAAAAAATTATTTACGGTGATATCGGACAGGAAATCCTCGACTCCAGCAAAGACAGCGGATTTGTCGGTCTGACTTACTATGATGCGGGCGCCCGCAGCTTCTATGCCAAGAAACCTATCCGTACCCCGGACGATCTGAAAGGTCTGAAAATCCGCGTACAGCCGAGCCCGACCGCTATCGCGATGGTAAAAGCACTCGGCGGTAACCCGACCCCGCTGGCTTACGGTGAACTCTATACCGCATTACAGCAGGGTGTGGTGGATGCGGCAGAGAACAATATCCCGTCCTATACACTTAGCCGTCACAGCGAAGTCACCAAATTCTTCTCTCTGGATGAGCACACAATGGTGCCGGACGTGCTGGTGATGTCGACCAAATCACTGGATAAGCTGACGCCGGAACAGCAGGCGATTGTGAAGCAGGCTGCCAAAGATTCCGCGCAGACAATGGCGAAACTCTGGGAAGCTTCAGAGAAAGAAGAACGTGCGAAAGTTGAGAAGCAGGGTGTTGAATTTATCACTGTCGATAAAGTGACATTCCAGGATGCGGTAAAACCGATGTATGACGATATTGCCAAGTCCAACCCTGAATTATCCAAAATGGCAGATCGCATCCGCGATGTGAAATAATCTTCGCTGCACCTCTCATATAAACCACCCTGTATTATCAATATCGGGTGGTTTATTTTATATTATAGTCATCAAAATCATTTTTGGTTGACCAATATCTGGTAAACTGACTCCGATTTCATTTTATTTATGGCACCGCAGATGACTCAATTTATCGAATCAAAACGTCCTTATCAGGAAGTCGGTCACGCATTGCGTCAGATGATCACCAACATGCACTATGCCGCGGGTGACAAGCTTCCTCCTGAGCGCGAAATTGCTGAGATGCTCAGTGTGTCCCGTACCGTGGTACGTGAGGCACTGATTATGCTGGAACTGGAAAACCTGATCGAGGTCCGTAAAGGGTCCGGTATCTACATTATTGACCTGCCGCACCAGAAAGACAGCGATACGGATAACGGCTCGCTCAATGCCGCCGGTCCGTTTGAACTGTTACAGGCCCGCCAGCTGCTGGAAAGCAATATTGCAGAATTTGCAGCCACTCAGGCCACGCCGGTGGATATTGCGAATATGCGCAGCGCTCTCCAGCGGGAACGCGACGAACTGAAAACCGGGGAAGATGAAACCGGTGACCGCGAATTTCACCTGGCCATCGCGCAGGCGACACATAACAGCATGCTGGTGGAATTGCTGAAGCAATCCTGGGCATGGCGGGAGAATAACCCGATGTGGCTGAAGCTGCACACGCGGATCACCAATAAAGATTACCGCAAAGAGTGGATAACCGATCACCAGGCGATCCTCGCGGCGATGATTAAAAAAGATCCGGCAGCGGCCAAAGAAGCCATGTGGCAGCACCTGGAAAATGTGAAACAGCGCCTGCTGGAGCTGTCCGATGTCGATGACCCGAATTTTGATGGTTATCTGTTCAATTCCTATCCTGTTGACCTGGTCCGGAACTGATCCCGCCACACACATTTTTTACTTTCAGACACCAGAAACCGGGCAAAATCAGCCCGGTTTTTTTGACTGTAAAATAAAAATAATACCCTTATTATTCATAGTGTGATTCACCTCTCATTCATAAAAATGATTCAATCCTCTGATATATAACAATTATTTTATAACAGAGAAATTTATTCTCTGCCGTCTGCGGCTGCGTAATTTTTTTAGAAAATTTTTTCTGACTACCTGTGCCACTATCCGGCCATTACAATAACCATTAAATATTCATCGCATATTTTACAGGACACCAACTATGAGTAAGAAAATTGCCACTGTGCTGATCCACGGCGGACAGCAGCAGGATAAAGTCAACCATGCTATTTTCCCGGCGATCACCACCGCCAGTACGTTTGTGCAGACCAGTCTGAGCGAACACGGTGAATACGCCTATTCCCGGGTCAGCAACCCGACCCGCCACGCCTATGAAACACTGCTTGCCGATGTTGAGGAAGGCACTTACGCCACCGCAACGGCTTCCGGTGTGGCCGCCGCGGCACTAGTGCTGAATATTTTCCCGCAGGGCTCTCATATTATTGCGATGAAAGGCGTGTACGGCGGCACTTTCCGTCTGTTTGAACGCGTGGCAAAAGAAAACTGCGGTCATGAATTTGATTATGTTGATCTCAATGATTTAGCGGCTGTACGCAGCAAAATCAAAGACAATACCCGCATGATCTGGATAGAAAGCCCGACCAACCCGTTACTTGAACTGGTTGATATTGAGGCCGTCTGCGGGCTGGCCAAAGAACACAACATCGTAACCTGCATTGATAACACCTTTGCGACACCGTGGAACCAGAAACCCCTGACGATGGGTGCGGATCTGATCATGGTCTCCTCCAGCAAATATATCGGCGGTCACTCTGATTTAATCGGCGGTGCGGTGATCACCAACCGTGACGACCTCGCGGAAAGACTGAATTTCCTGAAAACCACCACCGGCGCGATTGCCTCACCGTTTGATGCCTACCTCGCCCTGCGCGGCCTGAAAACCCTGGCACTACGGATGGCGGCACAGTGCAGCAACGCGCAGGCCGTGGCGGAATTCCTGTCCGGTCATGCAAAAATTGAAAAGGTGTTTTATCCCGGTCTGAAAGATCATCCGCACTATGAGTTATGCAAAAAACAGATGCGCACCGGCGGTGCTGTGGTCACTATTCAGCTGAAAGGCGGTCTGGCCGAAACCGAAGCCTTTGTGAAAAAACTGCGCTATTTTGTGCTCGCGGAATCGCTGGGCGGTGTGGAAAGCATGGTGAATCACTCAGCAACCATGTCCCACGGCTCCATGAGCCGCGAAGAGCGCGAATCCATCGGTGTTTTTGACAGCACGCTGCGTTTGTCTGTCGGCATCGAAGATATCGGTGATTTACTGGCTGATTTACAGCAGGCTCTGGCCTGACACAGCATCATTACCACAATAATAAAAGAGAAAGCGTATGCAGGACTATGGTATCTGGACGGTCATTACCCCGGTCGTCACAATTATTCTGGCCATCTGTACCCGTCAGGTGATTTTATCACTGCTGATCGGGATACTTGTCGGCTTTACTGTTATTAATGATCACAACCTCTTACTGGGTGTCCGCGCGACCCTGGAAGGGATTATTGATGTCTTCAAATCCTCAGGCAACGCCAAAACCATCATCTTTATGCTGATGATTGGCGGGATTATGCGGCTGGTCGTGGTGACCGGCGGTGTACGGGCACTGGTCCGCCTGCTGACCAACAAAACACAGATCATCAAAGGCCGCAAAGGTGTACAGCTGCTGGCGGTGATTATCACTTCCCTGATTTTTATCGAAAGCTCGATTAACC
Organism: Morganella sp. BCCO 40_0007; assembly: GCF_032989665.1. Taxonomy (NCBI): domain Bacteria; kingdom Pseudomonadati; phylum Pseudomonadota; class Gammaproteobacteria; order Enterobacterales; family Morganellaceae; genus Morganella; species Morganella sp. BCCO 40_0007. The sequence goes on from NZ_JAVBIN010000004.1 coordinate 165,776, forward strand.
AGCTGGTTTCCGGTGCCTCCACCAAAGCGCTGGCGAAAAAATACGGCGTACCGCCGGAGAAAATGTCTTACATCATCCAGACCGCCTGTGTGTCTGTCTGTTCTTCCGCCATGATCAACGGCTGGGGTGCGGCAATGATGGGCGTTATCGGTGTGCAGATCTCTCAGGGACTGATTACCGGCGAACCGTTTGATATCCTGGCACATTCCATGGTTTACAACATCATGGCCTGGTTCTCTCTCGCCAGCATCCTGTTCTATATCTTCAGTAATGTCTCCTGGGGACCGATGCGCAAAGCAGAAATGCGTGCACAGGCACTTATCAGCTCTGCGGATGTTATCACCGGCACACCGGAAGAAACCCATGACGAACCGGAAGATGATAACGATATTATCAATCATCCGAACTGCCATACTTCACTGAACTTCTTTATCCCGATCCTCTCCACCATTCTGATGGTGCCGGTGGCGCTGTATATCACCGGGGACGGCGAATTCAGTAAAGGCAGCGGCTCCACGTCTGTTTACTGGGGTGTGATGTTCGGTACGATGGTATCATTTGTCTGGTTCCTGGTACGCCGGGTCATGAATGTCGATACCTTCTTTAAAGAGCTCTATATCGGCTACGCCAGTATGATCAAAATCAGCTCGGTGATGATCCTCGCTTTCCTGATGGGCTCAGTCTCTTCTGATCTCAACACCGGTGCTTATATTGCCCAGGTGACATCCGGAGTTATTGCGCCGGGATTCTCTGTCGGCTTTATCTTCCTGATCAGTGCCGTGATGTCGCTGGCGACAGGTACCTCGTGGGGAACATTCGCCATCATGATCCCGATTGGTGTACAGCTGGGTCTGTCCGTTGGTATGCCGCCGGAATATATGATTGGTGCGGCTATCGCCGGGTCTATCTTTGGTGATATGACATCCCCTATCTCCAGCGATGCGATTGTTGCATCGATGGCGACAGACTGCGACCATATTGAACATATCCGTACCCAGATGCCGTATGCGGTATTAACCGCGAGTTTTGCGCTGGCCGTCTACCTCTGGTTAGGATTCACCTACTGAGTATGACCGCGAATTCAATAAGGAAATGATATGTCTTCTTCTGTAAATACCGCCGGGGCAACCCGGCTGCAACAGACATTAGCGCAGTTCGGCAGGCTTAATCTGCTCAGCGGTGTAACACCGCTGAATAAACTGAACAATCTCTCCCGTCTTCTGGGACGGGAGATTTACATCAAACGCGATGATCTGACACCGCTGGCGGCGGGCGGCAACAAACTGAGAAAGCTGGAATTCCTGATGGCGGATGCCCTGGAAAAAGGCGCACAGTTTATTGTCACCGCCGGTGCTGTTCAGTCTAACCATGTCCGCCAGACAGCGGCTGTCGCAGCGATGTACGGTCTGAAATGTGTGGCACTGCTGGAAAATCCTATCGGCAGTCAGGACGCGGATTTCCTGAATAACGGCAACAAACTGCTGACCGATTTATTCGGTGCTCACTGCGTGATGTGTGATGCACTGACCGATCCTGATGCGCAGATGCAGGCGCTGATCAACCATATGCAGCTCAGCGATGCGTATATCGTGCCGGTCGGCGGCTCCAATATGCTCGGTTCACTCGGCTATGTGCAGTGCGCCCTGGAAATCGCAGAGCAGACACCGGAAGGTACGGAATTCGGTGCTGTGGTGGTGGCCTCCGGCAGTGCAGGAACACACGCCGGGCTTTCTGCCGGATTGCAGCTGGTTATGCCGCAGACGCCGGTTATTGGTGTCACAGTATCGCGGACTTATGCCGACCAGGCACCAAAAGTCGTGAAACTGCAAAATGAGCTGGCGCCGCTGTTTGGTATTGAAACCCCGGCACCGGTCGCCCTGTGGGACAGTTATTTTGCACCGGAATACGGTATGCCGAATGCCGGCGGGCTGGAAGCCATTGAGCTGCTGGCACGTCACGAAGGTATTTTGCTCGACCCGGTTTACACCGGTAAAGCGATGGCCGGACTGATTGACCAGGTTCGCCGGCATCCGCAGGATACCTCGCCGCTGCTGTTTGTACACACCGGCGGTGCCGCAGGATTGTTTGCCTATCCGGCAGTGAGCGCTGCAATATAAATTAATCCCCGCGTACAAAACAGATACCGGTAATAAATCGTATTACGGTATCTGTTATTTCCCGTCTGACTGATAATACTCCCCGCTTTCATAAAATATTATTTATCAATCATTGATGTAAATCATTATTTAAACCTGCAAAGAATCACCACACTATTTTAGTTTCAAAAAATACGCCTGTCAGATGTAAGTAAATACTGCATACCCTTCACGTTTTCCTTTCATTTATTATTCTTTAATATATTGATATTTAATCATTTATTCTGATTACTCTTTTGTGATGTATCAAAGAGTGCAAAACAGGAAAAACAAACACAACAAAAATACGTATAAAAATCAAAAAATTAGAACAAATAGCTCCGGGAAAATAATTTGAAACACAACATTACATAACGATACCCCGGTGGGTATTCTGAACAAATTATTCCGATATACTCAATCCATGAGTGGATGAGAAGAACTCATATATCCATAAACTAAACAAATAATAAACAGCAGAAAAATAAAACCAAACTCCGGAAAATGAGAAATACAGCAATCATTATCCGGATATGTTCTGCTTTTATTAATTATTGTTTCAGGTAAGACAATAAGATTTCACGTTATTCAGTTCATATTACGTAATAACAAACATTCATTTAAGTAAGGTTTAATATGAAAAAGTCTTTAATTGGTAAAACGTTAATTTCTGTATTATTTGCAGGTACAGTAATGAACGCTTCAGCCGCAGAGCAAACAGGTACAATTTCATTCAAAGGTTTTATTTATAACGCCACGTGTTCGATTGTCCTGAATGACACCAATTCCCCTAATGCCGATGTTTTAATGGGTCGTTATCCGACAAGTGCCTTTACTAAAGCCGGTGATGAAGTTGGCGGCGAAGACGGACATGGTTCTTTAAGTATTTCATTACTGGATTGTCCGGAAAAAGGCAAAGTGACATTACAGCTTCACGGAAAGCCAAAAGATGGCCTTAACGCTATTCTGGAACTGGATAACCCGGCATCACCAAATACCGCTAAAAATATCGGTATTGTTCTCTATGACCGCAATGATATGAATACGGATATTATCATTAATGGTTCTGTTACCAAAGAATATGAAGTTTCCTCCAGTGCCGAATGGCATGTTGATTACGTCGCAAAATATTACAGCACCGCTGATAACGTTGAAGCAGGCCAGGCTGATGCAACGCTGAATTACACGCTTTCATATAATTAATTATTTATGCGCAGATGAAATATTCTGCGCGCCCTCATATAAAAATAAATAAGGCTTAATTATGTTCACTAAAACAAATATTATCGCTGCCTGCACATTACTGCTTTTGGTATCAAAAAGCTATGCCGGCTTTGGTTTAGAAACAACCCGCGTTATTTATCATGAAAAAAATAACAATGAGGGAGTTGTTGCATTTAATACGGACAAAGGCAGAAACTATCTGCTGCAATCCTGGGTTGAAGATAAAGCCGGAAATGTAAGCTCTGACTTTGTTGCAACACCACCACTCGTCAAATTACGGGCTGAAAAAAAGAACACATTACAGGTCACAAAAGTGGCCTCATTACCCGCTGACAGAGAGTCACTTTACTGGCTGAATGTTAAGTTTGTGGCACCTGGTGAAGAAGGCAGGGAAAACGTCCTGCGCTATTCGATGACGAACAGAATAAAGATTATTTATCGTCCGTCTGTTCTGGATAACAACCGGGACACCGAAACCGGCACGGACAAGTTAGCGTGGTCTGTGTCCGGTAATCGCCTTACGGTTAATAATCCTGCACCCTATTATGTGAACATTTCAAAGATAACCGTAAATAATCAGGAAGTAAAATTACCTTCCGGATATCTGTTACCGAAATCGACAGAAACACTAACTGTTTCGCAGGCAATTAAATTACCTGCAAATATAAAAATGACATACATCAATGATTACGGCAAAGCCGTTGAATTAAATTACTCCGCTAAATAACACGTGATAATAATGATGAATAAATATCATAATAAAAATAAATTTATGTCATTATCTGTGATGTCTCTCCTTCTGGCAGGGACATCTCTCTCTGCTATGGCAGATGATTATTATCCGGCCAGTTTATTTAATATTCCCGGCACTGACTCACAACTGACCAATGAAGATATTGATGTTTTTAAAGACAATGATAACGCACCGGGAAAATACAAAGTTACCCTGATCATTAACAATAACAAGGTTGCTGTAAAAGAAATTGATTTTGTTCTGAAAAAAAATAAAGCCGGAGATGAAAAACTCATCCCCTGCTTATCACGGGAAGAATGGAAAAATGCAGGACTGGATTTCCCGTTATCAGATAATGATGATACCGATAGCTGCCTTAATATCAATGACATTGAATATACGCATGGCTATCTCGACCTTAATACAAAGGTCTATGCACTGACGACACCACAGTCATATATCAATAAAGATAAGCTGGAAGCATTAGCGCAGGAAACCTGGGATAACGGCATTCCTGCTCTGTTTGTTAACTATTTATTTTCAGCCGTGAATCGTCAGCACAATGGTGACTCAAAAGACAGCTATTACGGAAATATTCAGACCAGAATCAATTTAGGTGCCTGGCGTTATCAGAATTACTCCACCTGGATGAACGATGATAACAATAAAAACAAATGGAAAAACATCAGTAATACCTTATCAAGAAACATAAATTCCCTGAAAAGTGAGTTTACCGCCGGTAATTTATATTCATCATCACAGTTATTTGATTCTGTTAAATTTCGTGGTGTCCGTCTGACCACAGACAGATCAATGGACCCGGTCAGCAAAACAAACTATGTTCCGTCTATCTCCGGAATCGCCAATTCCGAAGCTGTCGTGACGGTTGTCCAGAATGGCGAAATTATCCTGAGACAAAGCGTCCCGGCCGGGCCGTTTAATCTGACTGAATATTACCCGATGAATAATGGCGGAAATCTTTATGTTAATGTGAAAGAAACTGACGGCAGCGAGAAAAATTTCATCGTCCCTTTCTCCTCGATTTCCACTCTGGAAAAGAAAGGAAATGTTCGATACAGCATTTCCGGCGGAACCTACGACAGCAACAACAAGGGTAACGGAAAAAAAATTAATCAGGCTGAAATATTTTATGGTCTGACTGACTTTGTCACGGTATTTGGCGGCGCATTTGTGGCCGGGGGTTATCAGTCCGGCGGTATCGGTGCTGCATTCAATTTTGGCGCCTTTGGTGCCATCACCGCGGATGTCCTGCATGCAAAAGCAACACTTAATAATGATAAAACCTCTGCCGGTAATGCATTCCGCGTTAACTACGCAAAAAGAATAGAAGCAACAAATACCAGCGTCTCTCTGGTCGGTTACCGTCACTTTGATACTAAGTTTTATCGTTTTGAAGATGCGATGTCATATGATGAAAACCGGAATGATCGCAGCAAACTTAAAAATGAGTATACCTTATCGCTGAATCAGCCTGTTTTTTCCGGTAACTCATCTCTCAATCTGTCTGCCGTTATTTATGAGTATACGTCCGGAAAGAAACAAAAATCCTATAATACCGGGTTTAACAGCTCATTTAATAAAATGAACTATGGTATTTATTACAACTATTATCAGGGTGCAAGAACGGAGAACGGCAAGAGCAATACGTATAATGTGAGTATGAATCTCAGCGTTCCGCTTAATATCAAAGATAACGCCATATGGGCAAATTATAATATTTCCTCCGATGGTGATCATCAGACATTACAGACGGCCGGACTCAGCGGAAATTACGGTAAAAACCAGCAGGGCAGCTGGGATATTTATCAGAGTCAGGGTAACAAAGGCACAGGTAATTCCGGCGGCCTGAGCAGCGCCTACCGCTCACAATATGCGACGGTTAATGCCGGTTACTCATACAGTAAAAATAATAAAAACCTCAGCTATGGTATGAATGGTTCGTTACTGGCAACGCAATATGGCGTACTCGCCGCCCCTGCGTTACAGAATACCAATGCACTGATTCTGACCAAAGATACTGCCGGTATCGGTATCATTAACGGCCAGTCTGCTCAGACCAATAATTCGGGCCTTGCGGTTGTTTCCGGTATGACGCCGTACCGTAAAAACAATATTGTGATTGATACACAGACAATCCCGGACGATACCGGGATAGAAAACAATATTATTAACGATATTGTTCCGACAAAAGGTGCGCTGATTCTGGCAGATTTCAATGTGAAAAAAGGCTATAAGCTGCTGATCACACTAAAAACCCCGGATAATAAAGAAATTCCGTTAGGTGCCAAAGCGACAATGCCCGGTGATGCTGAATATTTAGTGTCTAATTTTAATACGCTCTATTTTATTGCGGATAAAGAAAAAGGTGATATCCGCGTAACGTGGAAGCAGGACGGAAATATACAGCAATGTGTTGTCAGATATGACATTACCGGCACGTTACCCAAGAACGGAATATATATTACAGAACTGAACTGTCAGCGGGAGATTTGATGAAATACTGTCACCTGATAAAAAGAACCAAACATCTGATTTTATCTCTGTTAATTGCCGCGGGCGGATTAGGTACAGCGGGCCACGCTTATGCGTTACAGGACTGTCTCAGAGGCGGAAATCAGAACCATTCCACCATGACCTCAACCATTAATCTGCGTCTTACCGGCAATATAAAACAGAACCAGGAAGTCGGCCGCTTCACATTTGTCCGTGAAGGCGGTATCGGCGGCGTGGCGAACTGCGGGCCGGATGCCGGTATTCACGGCTATACCAGCTACAGTGAAGGCAGCGGTATTGTCGCCAAGTATTACGGCGATATTGACGGCTATCCTGCATATCATATTTATCCGGGCGGCGATCGGAACTTTGTTTATGTACTGGTCGATAACCGGACCGGTATGCATTTTCAGAATCAGCCGGGAAGTAATGTGCCGGTACCGGAAGGCCCGCTGCTGCCGCTTGATTTAACGGTCATTATTTATGCCGCAAAAGATAACCCTGATACGCTTTCTTTAACCGGCGGGGCATATATCGGTACTGTTTTAATTCAGGCCTACAACCCCGGCGGCGGCACAACCGCGGTAGGCTATAGCTACAGATTAAAAGGTAAAATTGAAAGTGCACCGGCATCATGTTCGCTGGACAACGCTAATCTGGAATTTAATTTACCCCGGGCGCCGCTGAACGCGTTTTCATCAAAAGGACTTCCGGACGGTAATTATAAAGCTGAAGATAATTTACTTATTTCATGTAATGGCGGGCTGTCTGCCCGGATGAAATTAATGGCGGCTAAAACCGAAAGTTATAACGGAAAAGAGTCTGTTATTGTTCCTGATAACGACGGCAATAATAATGCGTCCGGTGTTGGTTTTGTTGTCACATCACCGATGAATGATGATGCCGTACTGGTTAACCATGAATTTGTTAAAATTGCGGAATTACAGGATGGAAAAACACGTGTTCCGCTGGTTGCCGAATATTACCGCTATAGTGATTCGGTCAGCCCCGGCAAACTGGAAGCAAACACCCAGTTTATTTTACAGTTTGACTGATATCAGCGCCGTCCGGATTATCCGGGCGGCGGCCGGTATTCAGCTGATACCGGTGCAACCCCGCCATGCCATCGGCACGGCGGCAAGATTGTAGAGCGGTGTTCCCAGCAGGTAATGGTCATACACCGTCAGTCCCGGGGTTTTATCTTTTTCCATCGCGTAATATTCAACCGGAAGAATAAACGACAGTAATAACAGAGAGATACCGGCATTACGGATTGCACGGCGCGGCAATGCGCTGCTCAGCAGATGAACTACCGCGAAATAGGCCCCGGAAACCACAATAAAAAACAGCACAATACCACTGTTTTCAGTCAGGAATTCACCGGCGGACAGGGAGTATCCCTGATGAAGCAGATCAGGTAAGTTTGTCAGATATTCGGCCCCCGCCTCACGGCGGAAAAAAGCCGAGGCAGATAAATTCAGCCCCCACAAAATCGTCAGCAAACCAACCACGATTTTTCCTGCTGTATAACGACAGAGATACACATTCGCCAGCAGCAGTAATATGCCCATCACCGTAATTTTCACATTGTACTCCGCCCCCGGCCCGCCGGCTAAAACCGCCGGTGCCAGAGCAATCAGCACAATCAGTAAAACAGAAGAAAACAGACGCATAAATTAACTTTTAAGTAACATAAACAAGCGGGTTGCAGTAAACCATTAACAACCTGATAAAACAAGTGGCGGAGAAAAAGAAAAGCGCGGTCCCCGGGCCGGAAACCGCGCTGTCACCTCTGTCAGTGAGATTTGCCCTGCTCAACTCCCAGCCCGATCTGAGAGCGGATAAACTGCGCCTCAAAGCGGCTTCGTTCTTCCTGAGCCTGTGCGGAGTTATCCGTCACAGACACCAGCCAGGCTGCGATAAAGGCAGCAAACATTGAGAAAAGTGCCGGATATTCATACGGATAAATCGCTTTTTCATGTCCGAGAATACCCACCCAGATTGTCGGACCCAGGATCATCAGTACGACTGCGGTTACCAATCCCAGCCAGCCTCCTGCCAGTGCGCCGCGTGTGGTCAGCCGTTTCCAGTACATGGAAAGCAGGATGATCGGGAAGTTACAACTCGCCGCAATAGAGAAGGCCAGCCCCACCATAAAGGCAATATTTTGTTTTTCAAACAGAACACCCAGCCCGATGGCGACAATCCCGAGGATAATAACGGTGATTTTGGAGACTTTTAATTCATCCCGCTCATTGGCTTTGCCGTCTTTGATCACACAGGCATACAAATCATGGGAAACCGCGGATGCACCCGCCAGGGTCAGCCCGGCCACAACCGCCAGAATTGTCGCGAACGCCACCGCAGAGATAAAGCCGAGGAAGAGGTTACCGCCGACCGCATCCGCCAGGTGTACCGCCGCCATGTTAGTGCCGCCGATCAGAGCCCCCGCTGCATCCTTAAATACCGGATTCGGACTGACCAGCAAAATGGCACCGAAACCGATGATAAAGGTCAGAATATAGAAGTAACCAATAAATCCGGTGGCATAAAACACACTTTTACGGGCTTCTTTGGCATCACTGACCGTAAAGAAGCGCATAATAATATGCGGCAGCCCGGCAGTACCAAACATCAGCGCCAGTCCCAGGGATAATGCAGAAACCGGATCTGACACCAGGCCACCCGGGCTCATAATCGCCAACCCGTTTTTATGTACCGCAACCGCGTCTTTAAACAGGGTGTTAAAGTTAAAATCCACGGCTTTCATCACCATCAGCGCCATAAAACTGGCTCCGGCAAGTAACAGAACCGCTTTGATAATCTGCACCCAGGTCGTTGCCAGCATGCCGCCGAACAGGACATAAAACACCATCAGAATACCGACCAGCACAACCGCCACGATATAATTCAGCCCGAATAACAGCTCAATCAGTTTACCGGCACCCACCATCTGCGCGATCAGATATAACGCCACCACCACCAGCGAACCACTGGCGGAGAGCACACGAATCGGACGTGCTTTCAGGCGGTAAGAGACCACATCCGCAAAGGTATAACGGCCGAGATTACGCAGACGTTCCGCAATCAGAAACAGGATCACCGGCCAGCCGATCAGAAAACCGATGGAGTAAATCAGACCATCATACCCGGATGTGTAGACCAGTGCGGAGATCCCGAGGAATGATGCGGCGGACATAAAGTCACCGGCGATCGCCAGCCCGTTCTGAAACCCGGTAATTTTCCCCCCTGCGGTATAATATTCCGCCCGGGAACGTGTCCGTTTTGCCGCCCAATAGGTGATATACAGTGTCAGGCCGACAAAGATCAGGAACATAATAATGGCCTGATAGTTTACCGGCTGGCGCTCCACCGGCCCGCTGATGGCATCAGCGTGACTGAACAGCGGAAACAGCAGGGATAGCAGAAGAGCAGAAAGGCGCGTTTTCATTGTTTCACCCCGCGGATAATTTCGGCAGTCAGACGGTCAAATTCCCCGTTTGCCCGGATGGTATAAATACCGGTCAGGACAAAAGCACTGACAATCAGTCCGACCCCGACAGGTATCCCGCGGGTGATCGTCAGACCTTCACCGAGTGGTGTGCCCAGCCATTGCGGGTCAAAAGCAATCAGAATAATAAAGCTGACATACAGCACCAGCGTAATAGCGGACAGTGTCCATGAGAACCGACTGCGTTTTCTGACCAGTTCCTGAAAGCGAGGGTCATTCTCCACCTGTTGATAAATGGATGCGCTCATTGAGGATACTCCTCTGTTTTTGTTATCCGGAGTGTCAGTGCCGCATAACCCGGCACTGACTGAGGTTAGCGTGCTAGTTCATTTTGATGGCCTGCTTTTCTTCGAGCAGTTTTTCGACGACACCCGGGTCGGCCAGTGTTGATACATCACCCAGATTACCGGTATCACCGGTGGCGATTTTACGGAGGATACGGCGCATAATTTTACCGGATCGCGTTTTCGGCAGAGAGTCGGTCCAGTGCAGAATATCCGGGGTGGCAATCGGGCCGATTTCTTTACGGACCCAGTTCCTCACCTCCGCATACAGCTCCGGTGTCGGCTCTTCGCCGTGATTGAGTGTGACATAGGCATAAATAGCCTGCCCTTTGATGCTGTGCGGGATACCGACCACCGCCGCTTCGGCAATTTTCGGGTGTGAAACCAGCGCGGATTCCACTTCGGCAGTACCGAGACGGTGTCCGGAGATATTCAGCACATCATCCACCCGGCCGGTGATCCAGTAATAGCCGTCTTCATCACGGCGGGTACCATCCCCGGCAAAGTACATGCCTTTAAAGGCGGAAAAATAGGTCTGTTCAAAGCGTTCATGATCACCGAACAGGGTACGTGCCTGGCCCGGCCAGGAATCCAGGATCACCAGATTCCCTTCTGTTTCACCGTCCAGAATGTCGCCCTGGTTATCCACCAGCGCAGGCTGAACCCCAAAGAACGGCACGGTCGCGGAGCCCGGTTTCAGCTCAATTGCTCCCGGCATTGCACCGATCATGCAGGCACCGGTTTCAGTCTGCCACCAGGTGTCGACAATCGGACAGCGGCTGTCGCCGATGGTTTTGTAATACCACTCCCAGGCTTCCGGGTTAATCGGTTCGCCGACCGATCCCATAATGCGCAGGGATTTGCGGGACGTGCCTTCAATCGCATTCAGCCCTTCCGCCATCAGGGCGCGGATAGCCGTCGGTGCGGTATAGAGGATATTGACCTGATGCTTATCGACAATCTGACACATCCGGTTGACCTTCGGATGGTTAGGCACACCTTCAAACATCAGTGTGACAGCGCCATTGGACAGCGGGCCGTAAACCAGGTAGGTGTGTCCGGTCACCCAGCCGACATCCGCGGTACACCAGAACACTTCATCGCCATAATAATCAAAGATATATTTGAATGTCAGCGTGGCGTAGACCAGATAACCGCCGGTGGTATGAAGCACCCCTTTCGGTTTACCGGTCGAGCCGGAGGTATAGAGGATAAACAGCGGATCTTCCGCATTCATTTCTTCCGGCGGACAGTCAGCACTGACACCGCTGACAGCATCGTGCCACCAGATATCACGCCCCTCCTGCCACTCCACCGGATTGCCGGTACGGCGGAAGACGATCACACTGCTGACGGTGGTCACGCCCGGATTTTTCAGGCCGTCATCCACATTTTTCTTCAGCGGGATAGTGCGTCCGGCGCGCAGACCTTCATCTGCGGTGATCACCATTTTTGCGCCGGAATCAATCACACGGCCGGACACCGCCTCCGGTGAGAACCCGGCAAAAATCACCGAATGCACCGCACCGATACGGGCGCAGGCCAGCATGGCAACCATCGCCTCGGGGATCATCGGCATATAAATGGCGACCACATCACCTTTGCGTATCCCCTGCTGTTTCAGGACATTGGCAAACTGACAGACATCATGATGCAGTTCACGATAGGTGAGAGTACGGGACTCATCCGGGCTGTCGCCCTCCCAGATCACCGCCGGTTTGTCACCACGCTCTGCCAGATGCCGGTCGAGACAGTTGGCACTGAGATTCAGTGTGCCGTCCTCAAACCATTTTATGCTGACATGGCCGGGGTCGAAGGAGGTGTTTTTCACCCGCGTATAGGGCTTTATCCAGTCTACAATCTGGCCTTTCTCACGCCAGTAGCCGTCAGGATCCTGAACAGACCGCTGATACTCGTCCAGATACTGCTGATGATTGATTAGCGCATTTTTTGCAATTGCTTCGGGTACAGGATATTTCGTTATTTTTGTCATGATGCATCTCCTTTCAATTGTTAATGCTATGTCAAAATCACGTTAAATAAAGTTGCCGTTTCGCCTTTGTTTCTTTTTTGCGCTAAAGATCACGGATTGAAAAAGGGGAGATTCACAGCGTTATCATTTGATGCGAAAAGCACCAACGACATAAAACATCACCATTGAGATAAAAATCAGTGTATGACATCATGCGGGGAGTGTTAGCTAAAATATTTAACTAAAATAAGACGGTAAAATAACAAATAAAAAGAATCCGCACAGATCGCACAGATCTGATAATCATTTTCATTATCATCTGTTTCATTATAATGTTTAGCCTGTTCACACATGGTGTGAGCGGTTCGGTCAATTACTGGAGTTATAATTATGAGCTATGTATTACCTGCATTACCGTACGCTTATGATGCGTTAGAACCGCATTTCGATAAAATGACAATGGAAATTCACCATACCAAACATCATCAGACGTATGTGAATAACACCAACACCGCGCTGGAAGCCTTCCCTGAGATGGCAAACCTTGATATCGACGATCTGATCGCACAGCTCGATAAATTCCCGGCGGACAAACGCACCTTTATCCGTAACAACGCGGGTGGTCATTCCAACCACAGCATGTTCTGGAAAGGCCTGAAAACCGGCACCACATTACAGGGTGACCTGAAAGCCGCTATCGAACGCGATTTCGGCAGTGTTGATGCATTTCAGGCAGAGTTTGAAAAAGCGGCGGCAACCCGTTTCGGTTCCGGATGGGCATGGCTGGTGCTGAAAGACGGCAAACTGGCTGTCGTTTCCACCGCTAACCAGGACAGCCCGCTGATGGGTGAAGCGATTTCCGGTACTTCCGGTTATCCGATCATCGGTCTGGATGTGTGGGAGCACGCCTACTACCTGAAATTCCAGAACCGCCGTCCGGATTACATCAAAGCATTCTGGTCTGTGGTCAACTGGGATGAAGCAGCAGCACGTTTCGCTTCTGCCAAATAAGTTCTGAAATATGTGCGGACATCGTCCGCACATATTCTTCTTCCCCGCTTTCGATTATGATGTCTGTCTCACTCAATACGGAGGCGGCATGGCATACACACCTTTAGTTTTCACCGGTCCCGTCAGGGATACAGCCCGCTGCGGACGCAGCGCAATTGAGAAGCGTCAGACTGAAGGTGTCCTTCAGCTGGGTGCCACCGGACTCGCCGGTGATGAGCAGGCGGAAAAAGCCTTTCACGGCGGCCCTGACCGCGCGTTATGTCACTATCCCCGCGAACACTACGATTACTGGAAAATAATGTATCCGGAGATTGAGGATCGCTTTGTCGCGCCGTTTTTCGGGGAAAATATTTCCACTCTCGGTATGACGGAAGACACCGTTTTTATCGGCGATATTTATCAGTGGGGCGGGGCGGTTATCCAGATCACCCAGCCGCGCTCACCCTGTTATAAGCTCAATCCGCTGACTGATGTGTCCGATTTTGCGCAGGTGATGCAGGACAGCGGGCGTACCGGCTGGCTGTACCGCGTGATCGGCAAAGGCGAAGTCAGCGGACTGCATCCCCTGAAACTGCTGACGCGAACCAGCGCGGTATCTGTCAGAGAAGCCGTGGCAATTGCGTTTCATCTGCCGTTCGATGAGACGGAATACCGCCGTCTGCTGCATGCTCCCGGCTTATCCGCCAGCTGGACGCTGACTATGCAGCGCCGCCTGACCAGCGGAAAGGTTGAAGATTTCAACCGCCGGTTATTCGGTTTCGCCGGACCGTTCGGCTGACAACTGAACCCGCCGCTGATAACGGACATTGGCGACAGTGAACAGCAGAGCCGCCAGCGCAATCACTGCCGCCAGTACGAATCCGCCGGTATAGCCAATCGCCGCCGTCAGGCTGACCAGCATCATTGCGCAGGCCATTTCACCGATATCCCGCATGCTTTGCACCGCTGTCATATCTGTTCCGGCCTGCTTCGCCTGTGAGGCGAAACGCATCCCCGCCGTCATAATTGCCACCGATGTTATCCCGGAAGAGAGCGAGCCGAACAGAATACACACGGCCACCATGATGACACTGACACTGCCCTGAGACTGTGCAAACCACAGCAGTGATGAAACCAGCGCACACAGAAGACCCGCCGAAAATGCCCGCCATACCCCTATTTTTCCGATAAGCCAGGCACCACCGCCGCAACCGAGCACCAGCGTGACCATTCCGCCCGCCATGCCCGCTTTACCGACATCTTCCAGCGCCCAGCCCGCATCGGTGAGAAATAATTTTGCCAGCCCGAAACCGGAAACCGCCGTCACCGCCGATAACAGCGTCAGCGTCAGCAGACGGACAGCTCCGGAACGGCGGACAGTTTTCAGCAGACTGGCCTGAGCCTCATCAGGCCGGACGTCCGCGTGATAACGCGGCGGCTGCCGGAAACGGCTGATCAGGATCAGGCTGAATGCCGGTACTGCCGTAAAAATCAGTAATGCGCCCTGCTGACCCAGCACACCGCTGAGCATCATCATACCGGCGCCGCCGAGAAAAAACCCGCCCATCACACCGGCTATCTGAACTGCGTTGATATTTGCCAGCAGGCTGCCTCCCGCATGTTCCGCCGCCATACCGTCAGTGGCGATATCCTGGGTGGCACTGGCCAGAGAAGCCACCGCGAGCAGGGCAACACACAGACCGGCATTGTCAGCTGTAATACCGGTCAGGCTGAGTGCCAGCAGACAAAGTGTGACGATCACCTGCATCGGAATGATCCAGCTGCGCCGCCGGCCCAAAGAGACAGACCAGTGATTATCCACAAACGGCGCCCATAAAAATTTGACCACCCACGGCAGCCCGACCAGCGGAATAAACGCCAGAGCCGCAAGGTCAGTTCCGGCACGGCGTAATATCGCGGGCAGCGCATCCATAGCGATACCCATCGGAATACCCTGTGCCAGATACAGAAAGCCCAGGGTTATCACCAGGCGGCGATGTTTAATCAGTTCATGCATAATTCACTCCGGCAGCGGTTTTTCCGCCATAACACAACAGCACATAACAGACACCCCGCCGCAGCCAGCAGCAGCGCGGCATCGGTATACCACTGCGCACCGGCGCAGGAAAACAGATGAGCCAGCGCCGCAAACACGAATCCGGCGGCACAGAACAGACAAATCAGCAGCAGTGCGCGGCTGAGCGACGGGTACAAAAGGGTGAAAAAAACCGTTATCAGCCATACCGCAGGAAATACCGCAGGGGCTGATAACGGGGAGAACCACGCACTGAGCAGCAGTACGGTACAGGCAAGTACCGGGCCACCGCACAGGCCGATGGTTAAACGGGATGAGAGACTGTCAGGAGCATTCAGTGCCCGCAGCGACAGACCGCTCAGTGTCAGAAGACAGGCAGCGAATCCGGCCAGAAAATGCAGCGCGCTGAGCCACGGCGCAGCACCGGCAAGCCAGGTATATTGTCCGTAATGCAGCGGCTGGACTGCAATAAAAGCACGGGTCCAGATTCCCTGTTCCGCTGAATCACGGATGCCGGTCAGTCGCAGCGGTGTTCCCTGCCAGCGCAGCTGTTCAAAATACGCAGATCCCGGCTGCCCTTCACGGACGCCGCTGATAGTCACCACCCGGTCATCACGTCCGGGGTTTTGCAGAGACACCATCTGCGGAATAAAGCCGGGATAGCGGGCCGGTAACTGCGCAAGCAGTTCAGTAACCGATGAGAACACGGGTTCTCCTGCTGCGTCCGGCTCACGGAATGATCCCATCAGCTGCTGCATAATCTGCTGCGGTGCCTGCGGACTGACGCGATCGGCCAGCATCATTGTCCCGAATGCCCCGAGTCCGGACAGTGCACCGGTCAGCGCGAACAGCACCAGCCACGGATAACACCACAGGCCGGTCAGGTTATGCAGATCAAAGGCAAAGCGCCGTATTCCCTGCCGCCATCTGAGACGCAGCAACAGCCGGATTTTACGGTGATGAATAACCAGCCCTGTGATCAGTAAAACCGTCAGCACAACGCCGGTCAGGCTGACCAGCATCCGGCCGGGGAAACCGAGAAACAGATTTTTGTGGAGTGTCACCGGAATATCTGTCGGTGCGGCAGTACTTACCGGCTGACCGGTGACGGCACTGAGCAGCACCGGGCAATCCCCCGGATGACGGCAGACGCTGATCACCGGATAACGGTCTGAAGGCAGTACGATGTGAACCCCGTTCTCCCCGCGCAGCTGCGCCATCCCCTGCTCTGTCAGAACAGACAGCGGCAGCGGTTCACCGGCAGGCAGATGCTGCCACCACAAACGCAGGCTGTCACCGCCGAGGCTCCAGGTGCCGCTGAATAAGATGATAAACAGCACCACACCAAATACAGACCCCGCACTCCTGTGTAGTTGTGCGAACGATGCCTTCAGTCCCGGACGCATCAGCAGACTCCCGGCAGCAGCAAAAGCGGCGGCCACCAGCTCCATGCCCGCAGAAATACCGCCCCCGGTCCGGGGGATGTCAGGGCATAACACAGAATGGCGCACAGGATAAAGAACGGGATAAAAACCCCGGCATAGAGACGGTTAAGTGCATCACTGCCGGGATAAAAAACGGTGATCACCGCAGACAGTGTTACCGCACCGGCAACACAGCCGGTGACCGCCATCAGCATCATCCACCGCCGTAACCCGGCTGACTTCATCAGAAATCCGCCTTCAGTGTCAGCATAATATTACGCGGCTCGCCATAGCGGTTATTCCACTGCGGGGTGAATAATCCGGCGTAATAACGGCGGTCAAACAGGTTATTAATATTGACCGCAGCGGACCAGTTATCATCTATCTGATAGCCCAGCCGGGTATTAACCACCGCATATCCGCCCTGGCGCAGAGTGACCCGGCCGTTGGAATTACTGAACTCACTTTGTGCCTGAACACCACCGCCGACACTCCATTTCCGTTCGTTCCACGGTAACTGATACTGCGTCCAGACCCGGACCATATTCCGTGGTGTCAGGCTGTTAAAGGTTTCGCCCTGATTCTGTGTGTCTTCTTTATAACGGGTGTCGGTATAGGTATACCCGGCCGTGATATCCCAGAACGGCGTGATATAGCCGGTTCCTTCCAGTTCAAAGCCCTGACTGACCACTTTTCCGCCGCTGATATAGTTGGTATCAAAGGCGCCGCCCGGGTGCTCAGGGTCAGCCTGCGGGTTATTTTTCATATCAATCCGGTAAACCGCAGCAGAGACATTCAGTCCGCCGTTGAGCAACGAGCCTTTCACGCCGCTTTCCAGTGTCTGTCCCTCAACCGGTTTCAGCATGTTACCGTTGTAGGTTTTGCCGGTCTGCGGCTGATACACCGTGGAAAAACTGCCGTACCATGACCATTCCGGCGCAAAGTCCCAGATCAGACCGCCGTAAGGTGTGATTTTCCCGTCTTCGGTAAATTTTGCATCCGGCTTGCGTACCTGCCACCAGTCCGCTCTGGCTCCGGCCACCACTGTCAGCGGCTCCGCAACCTTGATCCGTCCCATGGTATACAGGCCTTTGCGGATCGTTTTTGTGGTTCCCGGCGATGAATACGCGCCTATGCCCGGCACCGGTACACTGTGCGGATCCCAGCGGTAGACATTGACCGGCACATTGAACGGTGTATCAAAAGCAGCAGTGAGCTGCTCTTCCTGCGCACCGGCATAGCTGATTCCGGCTATCAGATCATGCTGTAAGCCGCCGGCGGTCAGTTTGCCGGTCACATTACTGTCCAGGCTCAGCTGGTGGTTACGGAATTTATACGCGCCGCCTGTCAGCATCGCGCCATCCCCGGTCAGAGGGTCAATATTTCCCCATGCCCCGGCATACAGCAGGCGGGCTTTTACATGCTGATAATCAAGATGGGTATTAAACTGCCAGTCATCATTAATCTGATGTTCCAGTTGCGCAAAGGCACGGGTGGTATCCCATTTGAATTTATCCCAGCTGACATCCAGATACGTATCACGCGGCAGATGCAGATCACTGCCGTCGGCCGCCATCGGGACACCGGCCATGTTAGTGACAGAATCAATGGTCTGATATTGCAGGCCGGTACGTAACAGCGTATCCGGTGTGAGATCCGCATCCACGGTGGCATAGATCAGCCGTGTCTGCTGGTCAGACACATCGTAGAAGAAATCACGATCTTCCCACGCCACCACAACCCGGCCACGCACGCTGCCCGATTCATTGAGCAGTCCCCCGGCATCCGCCTCTGCACGGTAGCGGTTCCAGCTGCCGGCCGTCAGCGTGATATTCGCCTGATCCCGGTGCGGAGCATGTTTACGTACCATATTCACAGTCGCAGCCGGATTACCCATACCATGCAGCAGGCCATTAGAGCCGCGCAGAATTTCCACCCTTTCATACACTGCCATATCCTGCGGCGACGAGGCCATATTACCGAGCAGAGCGGGCACGCCATCAAGCTCAAAAGAATCGACTTTAAAACCCCGGGTATAATACGCCGTGGTCAGCAGAACAAACGGCGCACTGGTGACGCCGGTCGCCCGGCTCATCACATCATCAAGTGTATTCAGGTTCTGCTGTTCAATCTGCGTCCGGTCAATAACACTGACCGACTGTGCGATTTCACGCGGCTTCAGTGCCATTTTCCCCAGCGTGGTGACACCGGGCGCGATATAGTCATCCCCGGCGGCAGCCGGGCGATCAGTGACCACAATGACATCACCGGTGTCCGGCGCGGTTGTCTCTGCCGCTGACGGCAGCGCTGAGAGCAGCAGTGCGCACATCAGTGTGTGTTTGCTGAGTGTGAAACGGGCCGGTAAACCGGGTGTTTGCTGTGTATGTGTTATTGTCAGGCGCGTCATGTCTGTTCCGGCTTATGAAATGATAATCGTTATCATTTTATCCGTTTCAGATAATCTGCGGTTTCGATTGCCGGACAATTTCTGTCGATTGCCGATCAATTTCAGCGGTCTTCTGTCCGGCGGCACAAAAACCGGCGAACCAGTCAGATTGCTGTGCGACTTCCGCCGGAGTGCCCTGCGCACAGAGATAACCGTTGTCCAGCACGATAACCCTGTCAGCTGCACGGGCAAGTGCCGGGCTATGCGTCACCACAATCCGTGTCCCCGGAAACGAAGCCAGCAGACGGATGACGTTATCACGGCTGACCGCATCGAGACTGGCGGTCGGTTCATCCGCCAGCAGTATCGCCGGTGCGGCAAACAGCGCCCGGGCCAGACACAACCGCTGCTTTTCGCCCCCGGAAAAGTGATCACCCTGTTCACCGGTGTCGTCATCCAGTTGTGCCGCGGTAAGGTGCAGACCTGTTTTCCGCAGTTGCGCAAGCAACTCCGCATCGTCCGGGATTGCAGCTCCCTGTAACAGTGACCAGCGCAGAGAGCCGCGCAGCAGCCGGGAAGATTGCGGCACCAGCTGACGGAACGATGCCAGTACCGTTTCAGACAGCGACGTCACCGGCAGATCGCCGTAGCGGATCGTTCCGCTCTGCGGATCAGCTGTCCGCGCCAGCAGGTGCAGTAATGTGGTTTTTCCGGCACCGGACGGGCCGGTAATGACGGTCAGACTGTTCTCCGGACAAGTCACTGATACCCCATGCAGCAACGTTTTTCCGTCATCAGACAGTGCTGTCAGCGACTCAGCCGAGATCCCGGCTGACTGTGGTTTTCCGCTGTGTGCCGGTGAACAGCGGGTTTCCCCCCTCAGTTCCTGCTCTGCCGCATTCAGCGCAGCCTTCGCCTGGCGCAGCGCCTGATCAATATGGGAAAGCTGGTTCAGCGGCTCAATAAAACGGGCGATCAGCACCATCACCGCCAGCCAGCCGTTCAGTGTGATTGTGCCGTGAGAAACCTGCCATGCACCTGCGATCAGAATCACGATAAAAATCAGCTGGATCAGCAGCCCGGATAGCAGGTGATACGGCAGGCTGCGGCGCAGAAGCCTGATTTGGGATTCATGCTGTGCCGATAGTGTCTGCTGTAATTGCTGTACTGCTCCGCTCATCTGACCGCTTTTGCGCAACAATGCCTGATGGAATGCAAAATCACCCAGCGCCTGCGCAGCCCCGGCACGGGCGCGGAGGAGTCCGGTTTCATCCCGTTTCAGCCGCTGCGCACTGAGGCGGAGTGCGGCAATCAGTATACCGGCGGTCACGGCAAACAGGAGCGCCGTCACGGGGGAGTAAAACAGCAGACCGGTAACAATCGTCAGCGGTATCATGACGGTACTGATCAGCGGGGAAAGCAGATGCGCCGGAATCGCCGCCGCCGGGATAAGTGCTCCCGTCAGTAATTCCCCGGCGCTGTTATCCGGTGACAGACGGCGCGGGATATGCCGGATCAGTGCAAGTGTCAGGCGGCGCATCACGGTTGTTCCGGCCAGAAAGCCCTGTTGCAGGGCAATATACTGTACGATCAGCGTGATAACGGACGCGATCCCCAGATTCCGCAGCGCCGGGAGCGGATCAGACGGCAGAGTCAGGATCACCGGGATCAGCAGTAATCCGCAGATCCCTTCAAGTACCGCACCGGTGGTCATCAGCAATACCGGTCCTTTCAGGGAATAAACCAGCGCTTTCAGCGGATCATGCTTCATGTTGTTTCTCCTGCTGCGTGATAAATTCCCGGTATGCCGCGCACTCCGCCATCAGCATCTCATGTGTGCCGGTTGCGGCAATCGTGCCGTCAGCCATAAACAGCATCCGATCCGCGCGTCTTGCCAGTATAAGGTCATGCGTGACAATCAGCCGGGTTCCCGGGCTGCTGAGCAGCACATCAAAAATCATACCGGCGTTCTCCGGGTCCAGTGCGGATGTCGGTTCGTCCGCCAGCAGAAGCGGACTTTGCGCAATCAGGGCGCGGGCAATGGCCAGCCGTTGCGCTTCACCGCCGGAAAGCTGAACATCGGTGCCGATCAGCGCATCAATCCCTTTCGCCTGTGCCGCAATCACCTCATCAAAACAGGCGGCAGTGACCGCATGCTGTATCTGTGATTGCGAAGCCTGCGGGTTAAACAGCAGCAGATTGTCACGCAGCGTGCCGGGCAGCGGCTCACTGTTTTGCATCACGATCGTCACCAGCTGGTTCAGCCCGGTATGTGACCATGCAGACAGCGGCCTGCCTGCAAGGAGAATATCGCCGGTATCCGGCAGCATAAAACGTGCAATCAGCCTCAGCAGCGAGCTTTTACCGGCACCGGACGGCCCGATAATCGCAACACTTTCCCCTGCCGCCAGCGAAAACGAGACATCACGCAGTACAGATGTCTGTGTGTGCCCTTCCCCGGCATGCAGTGAGATATTCAGTACCTCCAGCGGTACTGATTGCGGCAGCAGAGCGGTATTATCATACTGCCCGCTGCCACAGGTAATTTCCGGCTGCCGCAGCAACTGACTGATACGCGCGGCGGCACGGGCGCCGGCCTGCAATGCATCGGCGCCGTGCCCCATCGCCGCAACCGGCTCTGCGATACTGCGCAGCAGGAGAATAAACAGGATCAATGCCGGTGCCGATAATGTCTGCCCGGTCACAAACGCACAGAGAAGCAGCCAGACCGCCAGCAGAACCGAACTGAGCAGGATCTGTGCCATTGCCGCCGGACGGCCGGTTTTGATGACCCACTGATGAAAAACAGACAGGAAATGTGACAGCGATAATTCGGTTTTGCGCACAATGCCGCGGCCGGGAAATTGCTGCGCAATCAGCGGGTTTTCGGCCAGAGTCCGGTAATCACCGGATAATGCACGTAATGCGTTATCACGCTGAGCAAAAATATCGCGGCAGCGTTCAGAACGGGTCAGCCGGAAACAGTAAAATGCCCCGCACACCGGCAGCAGTGACAGGATCAGCAACAGGGGATTAATCAGCAACAGTAAAAGTACCGCCGGGAGCGGAACCAGTATCAGCCGGACAATATCGGCCGGTGCATGCGCAACCAGCTGATGCAGTGCGCTGATATTCTGCTGCACATATTGATCCACCCCGCTGCGCCCCTGCTGAACAAACCAGTTCAGCGGCAGATTGCGCATTTTCTCCGCCAGTTGCAGCCGCAGCCGGTAACTGAAACGGGCATCGGTGATGTGGGTAAGATGAAACGCCAGTGTCTGAGCCGCCAGCCAGATAACACCACCGGCCGCCGCAGCCACCAGCCAGCCGTTATGGCCGGCCGGTTGTGCATCCGCCCACTGATACAGTGCCAGCCAGGGTAACAACGAGGCGATACCGGCGATCGTCTGAAAGAAAAGTGCTGTCACCAGCAGGGTATAAAAGGGGCGCAACAACGCCCGTAAGTCGTGATACATGATGTTCTCCGCAGTCCTCTGCGGAGAGTAACGGACAGCCGGTTATGTCACCAGCGGCAACCCTTTCGTTTGCGGGGCTATTTCTTTCGCTTGCCGGACATTCAGTTACAAAAATGCCGTTTGCGCACATCCCCGGGCGCCAATCCGAAGCGTTTGCGGAAAACCACCGAGAAATGGGCGGGGGTGTAACCCACATGATACGCAACGGCAGATATCGCCTCACCCTGCGTGGTCAGCATCTGCCAGGCCGTCTGTAAGCGCAGTTCCTGCAACCAGCCGTAAACAGACTGACCATGCCTCTGCCTGAATCCCTGAGTCAGTTTGCGGCTGTTCAGCCCGGTACGCAGCGCCAGTTGTTCCAGGCACGGCGGGTTTTCCATTTCATCACGCAGGATCTCTTCTGCCCGTTGCAGACCGCTTATTTCCCGGCGGCTGAGCGGTTTATGTGCCGCCGCCGGTGCGGCTATCACCTGTTGCAGGCACAATGCCGCGAATTCACCGGCTTTTCCGGCATAGTAAAGCGGTTTCAGTGCATCCTGTACCGTACTGTCAAACAGTTGTCCCGCACAGGCAGCGATCCGGCCGCCGAGAGCGATATGGCGGAGCGACAGCGCCTGTCCGCTGCCGAAAACTGCCGGCAACAGAATCTGCTGCTGTTCAAGCCAGTCAGGAGAAAGTTGTAAGAGTGTGTAATGCAGGGGTACACCGGCTTTAAACCGATTCTGTAATGTGTAATTATCACTGCCCGCCGCAATAAAAACTGCCGGTGAATCGATCGTAATCTGCTGTCCGCCGGTGCTTTCGCTGTGAACCCGGCCGCTGTGAACAACGATCAGTTTGAGCCCCGCGTCATAACGTTCTTCCAGCGCAATATCATCGCTGACAGACATGATCCCCTGACGCAGCAGAATTTTGTCGCGGAAATGATATTCCGCCACCTGTTTATGCAGAGGCGGGATACAGGATAAAGATGCGTTTTCAGTCATAAGGCCCGACCGTCGTCTGGTGAAATACCGGGCTATACTGGCAAAAAAAACATCAAATGACAATTATTATCATTTAAAACAGGAGACACGGATGAAACACCTGATAATGCTGCTGAGCCTGGCAGCGCTTTCTCTGTCTGCCGCCGCGGCAGATCAGAACAGTGCGGATGAGATGGAAATCTTTACGGATAATGCAGAAAACTGCATTTATTTCTCTGGTGAATGGGATGTATCCCTGCCGGAAGATCAGAAAAAAGATATCAGAAAAGCACTGGATGAAACCTGTCCTCCGGCTAAAGAGCAGCAGAAAGTATTGCGTGAAAAATACCGCAATGACCCGGAGATGCTGGCAAAAATTAATGAATTTGACCTCGGCCGGTAATATCTGCCATAAAAAAGCGCCCCCGGTACAGACCGGAGGCGCTTTTTATTCTGATGCAGCGGTACGTCAGGCGAAGATAGTTTTCTCCGCCGGGATCACCAGCAAAGCATCCTGCCAGCCGCGGAGTGTCAGGGCGGTCAGGGCAGATAATCCTTCATAGAACGGGCTTCCGCATCTTTCCTGCATACGTGCCAGATAGAAACGTGCCCATGGCAGCAGGTGTTCCGCCAGCAGTGAATTCAGGGCATCAGGACGGTTTTCCGCTGTCCAGGCCACCATCATCAGTAACAAACCGATGTGATCTTCCGGCTCATTCTGCGACAGCGCAATATCCACCTGATGTGCACGCATCCATTCACGCAGGGCAACTGCGGAATCCCCGAACAGCACCTGCTCTTTATCCAGCCAGACAGAACCCCACGGTGATGCGGGCAGAGCCTGCGGGCCGATAAACAGCCGCTGATACGCCTGCGGTAACGTTTCCTCCCCGCTGACAGCGGTATTCAGTTTCTGCGCTGCATTCTGCTTTTGTGCGTCATCACCATACGGCCATTCCGCCACCCACTCACCGGAAGAGAGCAGTTCCGTTATCTGTGCGATTTCTGATGGCGGATAATAAAATGCCGCCCCGAGAATACGGGCCGTTAAGGCAATATCGCTGACTGCTTGCTCATTCATAACTCAGGCTCCCCGCCATAAAATACCGGCGTATCCTGCCACGATTTCCGGACGGAAAACAGTAACAGGATACGCGCTGACTGTATCAGGACAGATAGGCCATACCCACTGTCATGTGCAGCCCGTAGAAAATACCGCGGCCGATGATTTCCCCCGCCAGCACCAGGATAAAACCGGCCAGCATCATGATCACCGGCGGATTCGCCCGTTTCACCAGCGGCAGGATCCAGCAGGCCAGACCCAGAACCAGCAGAACCAGACGCCAGCCCATATACAGGCCGAACTCCGGCACCAGCGCGGATGCGCTCTGTACTGAGCTGCGGATAGAGGCCAGATCAAACGCCTGTGAGGTCACCGCAACCGCACTCGCCACCAGCGCGATAATACTCACCAGCGGCAGCCAGCTGATACAGCGCAGGTCAAATCCGGCAATCCGCAGCAGCAGAGCAGCCAGTACCGGTCCGCCCAGCAGCGCTGTCAGCACAAAGTGAATTGTCGTGTACGGGGTATACCAGGTCGGCACCGTGGCAATCTGGTAAACCTGCGGAATGGCGTAAATAAAGACCACCGCGAGAACCATTACCATCAGCAGCCAGAGTTTACCGAGCGCCGCCGGCATTTTATTCAGCACTGCCAGCAGCCAGTAAAAACCACCGGCAGCGAAGAAGATCGAACCTGCCGCGATTTCATTACTGAGTGACGAACTGCCCAGACGGTTAAACGCATTAAATGCGCGCAGCGGTGTACCCATGTGCATCATAGAGAGCAGGAAACCCACGCCCATCAGCACCCACAGGCCGAACATGCTGTAATGCACTTTACGGTTCATCTCCGGAGACAGTTTTCCGGACAGCAGCACTGCCGCCATCACAATAAACGCCCCCGCCACACTTTGCCCGATGGTGGTAAAGAACATCAGCGGCCATTCATGAATTCCCGATCCCATGTTATACCTCCTCCGGGTTCGCCAGATGGCCTGTGGTATCCCCGACAGGACGGCTGTTGGCATTCAGTTTTAAAACGATATTCGGATGTGTGTATTCCGCAGACGGCAGCGGCGCGATTTCCGCCAGTGTGCCGTATTTGGCACGCAGTTCCTCAATCGGCCCCATATCCAGTGCCCGCAGCGGGCAGGATTCGACACAAATCGGTTTTTTACCTTCCGCGACGCGCTCATAACAGCCGTCACATTTGGTCATGTGGCCTTTGACCTCATCAAACTGCGGTGCACCGTACGGACACGCCATATGGCAGTAGCGGCAGCCGATACACACTTCCTCATTCACCACCACAAAGCCGTCTTCCCGTTTGTGCATCGCACCGCTCGGGCAGACTTTGGCACAGGCCGGGTCATCACAGTGGTTGCAGGAGATGGAGAGATAGTAAGCAAACACATTCTGCTGATACACCCCATCCTGCTCTGTCCAGTCGCCCCCCGCATATTCATAGATGCGGCGGAAATTCACGTCCGGAGATAAGTTTTTAAAGTCTTTACAGGCCAGCTCGCAGGTTTTGCAGCCGGTGCAGCGACCTGAATCAATGTAGAAACCATATTGCGTTGACATAATTCGCTTCCTCAGGCCTTAACGACTTCAACCAGGTTGGAATGGGACGGATTCCCTTTCGCCAGCGGCGACGGGCGCTGAGTGGTTAACACGTTGATACTGCCTGCGTGATCGATACGATCACCGTCCGGGCTGTACCATGCGCCTTCACTCAGACCGACAACACCCGGCAGAATACGCGGTGTGACTTTCACATTAACGCGCACTTCCCCGCGATCGTTGAAGACCTTCACATTATCGCCGTGCGCAATCCCGCGTTTCGCGGCATCAACAGGGTTAATCCACAGTTCCTGCGGACAGGCGGCTTTCAGCACATCAACGTTGCCGTAAGTGGAGTGAGTCCGGGATTTGTAGTGGAAACCGGTCATCTGTAACGGGTATTTTTCCTGAAGCGGGTCACCGGCATGCTCAAAGCCTGCGGAATAGACCGGCAGCGGATGGATCTCATCGCCGTCGTTCAGTTCCCAGGTATCACGGAGTTCCGCCAGCTGCGCGGAATAGATCTCGATTTTACCTGACGGTGTGGTCAGCGGATTAGCCTGCGGATCTTCGCGGAAATCGCGGTACGCGACATGGTGTCCCTGCGGGTCACGTTTTTTGAAAATGCCCTGTTTGCGGAATTCATCAAACTCCGGCAGTTCCGGCAACGCGGCGCGGGACTGTTCATACAGGTGACGCAGCCACTCTTCCTGGGTACGGCCTTCGGTAAACTGTTCACCGACGCCCATACGTTTGGCGATTTCACTGGTCATGTCATAGATGTTGCGGCTTTCAAAGCGCGGGGCGATCGCCTGATCAGCAAAAATCACATACCCCATGTTACCTGCGGAAGCATCCATACAGAAATCCATCTGTTCGGAGGCGGTGCAGTCCGGCAGCAGGATATCGGCGTATTTGGCGGAGGAAGTCAGGTGGTTATCGATCACCACAATCATCTCGCACTTGCTCTCGTCCTGAAGAATGTCATGGGTGCGGTTGATTTCGGAGTGCTGGTTTACCAGGCAGTTACCGGCATAGTTCCAGACCATTTTGATCGGCACATCCAGCTTGTCTTTACCGCGCACACCATCGCGGGTGGCGGTCATCTCTTCGCCGCGCAGAATGGCATCTGTCCACATAAACATGGAGATACTGGTTTGCACCGGATTGGTCAGCGTCGGCATACGGACAAACGGGATGGCATAAGAGCCTTCACGTGCACCGGTGTTACCGCCGTTGATCCCCACGTTGCCTGTCAGAATTGACAACATGGCAATGGCACGGGATGCGGTTTCGCCGTTTGAACGGCGCTGCGGACCCCAGCCCTGGGTAATGTAAGCCGGTTTGGCAGTCCCGATTTCGCGCGCCAGTTTCACAATCCGCGCGGCAGGAATACCGGTGATTTTGGCTGCCCATTCCGGGGTTTTCGCCACACCGTCCGGCCCCTCACCTAAAATATACGCTTTATAGTGACCGTTGGCCGGTGCACCGGCCGGCATGGTGGTTTCGTCATAACCGACGCAATATTTGTCGAGGAACGGCTTATCCACCAGATCTTCGTTAATCATCACATACGCCAGTGCACTGACCAGGGCGGCATCTGTTCCCGGACGGATCGGTATCCATTCATCCTCGCGTCCTGCCCCGGTATCGGTATAGCGCGGATCGATGATAATCATACGGGCATCTGATTTTTCGCGTGCCTGCTCAACATAATAGGTCACACCGCCGCCGCTCATGCGGGTTTCGCCCGGGTTGTTACCGAACAGCACCACCAGCCTGCTGTTTTCAATATCTGACGGGCTGTTACCGTCCGCCCAGCCGCCGTAGGTGTAGTTCAGACCGGCCGCAATCTGCGCGGTACTGTAGTCGCCGTAGTGATTCAGATAACCGCCGCAGCAGTTCATCAGACGGGCGATCAGTGTTGCTCCCGGCGGCCAGGATTTGGTCATGGTGCCGCCGAGGGTACCGGTACCGTAGTTGAGATAAATGGATTCGTTACCGTAATCGCGGATCAGGCGTTTCATCGTGTCTGCGATGGTATCAAATGCCTCTTCCCAGGTAATTCGCTCGAACTTATTTTCGCCGCGTTTACCGACACGTTTCATCGGGTATTTCAGACGATCCGGATTATATACCCGGCGGCGCATGGATCGGCCGCGCAGACAGGCGCGTACCTGATGCAGCTCTTCGTAGACATCATCACCGGTATTGTCGGTTTCCACATATCTGATTTCACCGTCAACCACATGCATCCGTAACGGGCAGCGGCTGCCGCAGTTAACCGTACAGGCGCTCCAGACCACTTTTTCATCAGAAGCCGCCGCAGGTGCAGAGGTATTCTCAGCGGCAGATGCCGCATGGCTGAACGGAAGAGACAGACCGCCTGCCGCAACTGCCAGACCGCCCGCCGCACCGGAGGCTTTGACAAACCCGCGGCGCGTCAGCGGCGCGGTGAACAACGACGTTTTTTTCATCTTTGTCATATACATTGCTCGCTTAATTGATTTTGTTATCGTTATTATTGTTATTGCCGGTTAACGGCTTATTGTCTGATCGCGACTGGTAACCATTCGCAATAAAGTATTTGAAATACAATAACCTGCATTTATTTTACGGTTTTACGATTCAGCCGGGTTGTTTTGTATCAAGAAATGAGTCTGTGAAACGCAGATTATTGATCCCGTTGGGGGCAGGCAGCTTCCGGTCATGGGAAAATGGTGGTCAGATTACTATGATGATCGGGAAAAGGAGTTAACGTTATCAGACGCAGCGCACTCAACTACCTGATAAACGGCGGGAAAACTATACCACCGACAGTGAATGATCACTGTGTCAGGAAGAAACTCAAAAACAGTCAGTGTGATAACTGTGCCGCCTGCTGCCCGGCAGATGCGGTAACGTTCGGCTATCTTGATGTCAGAATTGATAACGACCGCTGTTTTCAGTGCGGAAACTGCCTGTTTGTCTGCCCCTCTGATGCGATTGAACACATACCTGTCCGCGAACGCAGCTATAACAATCACGGACAACTGGTGGTGGAAAAGAAAGAAACACCAGCCAGTGCGGAAGAGCTGCTGGTCTGGCACCGGCAGTACCATATCCGCGGAATACAGATAACAGAGCCGGAAACCGATAACTGGCTGCCGGTGCTGGCGGAGCTCAATCTGCGCCTGAAAGCGCTCGGTGAGCAGGTCTGGCAACTGACCATCATCCCGCCGCCGCAAGTGGATACCGGAAAGCGCTTTGCCTTATTCCGGCAGAAAACCGTCAGTGCGGGGCTGAATACCGGCCGCGCCATAACCGGACTGAATGAACGTAAAAAACTCTGGCCGGATGACAGCTGGTTTGATGTGCGCCCGGATACAGAAAACTGTATTTTGTGTACCGCCTGCGCGGCAGTGTGCCAGGAGGGTGCGATCACGATTGCGGATAATCAGTTTACCGTGGATAAAACGAAATGCAGCGGCTGCATGAGCTGCCGCGATGTCTGCTTCCCGAAAGCGATTGATGTCATACCGCAGGCAGAAAAAAACAGTCAACCGGTTCGTTATGCGTATTTTGATGCCCGGTGCAGCAGTTGCCATCTGCCTTTTATGAGCTGGCAGCAGGGGCAGACATTGTGCCCGGTATGTCGTTCCCGCAAAGAAAAAGGCTGGCTTTAATGATATTAAATCCGGATGATTAAATTAATATAATCTGTAATCATTCAGATTAAGAATTATATATTCACTATTGCGCCACATAAAAAAACAATTAATCAACATTAAAGATTTGATATTATTTTATGAATATAAATTCATATTTTATGTGTAAAAAAACAATGAAGTTATAACCAATAAATTACAAACACATAATCACACAAAATACATCAAAAAATGACATGTAACAGACTAAAATTCCGCCATAAAACACAATTATTACGATGGTGAAAATATAATAATTAGCCGATTGAAAACATAATAAAACAATGCCACATTAGCATTCAACATATCCTTCAAAATAACTTTTTATTCTCAACATCAAAAATAAACACATCATAGCCATATCAATAACAATGGTAAACTATATTTAATTAACCGGAAGAAACCATGAGCACCAGATATAAAATAGTTATCAGCACACTGTTTTTACTGATTACCGCAACAGCTTCTGCGGATACAACTAACGAAAAAATAGATGCCGTATTCAGGAAAAGTAAAGATTATACCGATATACAGATAACCAAAAAAGTCATGGAAACACGTCAGAATTTGATGATCGAAACAGTTAAATTATTAGGTACAACAACTCAGGTTCTGACGAATGATATAGAACACGCTTCTTCAGAATCAGTCACTGCCAGTAATAATTATACTGACAAAAAAATCAAAACAATAAATACCGATATTGCGCGCAGTAAAGCAGATGCTCTCTCCGAAAGTAATACTTACACAGATAACAAAGTCAGTAATATTCATACAACAATTAAACACTCTGAAAAGCAGGCCGTTTCATCTTCCCGCCAGTATACTGATACCCGTTTTAATGAACTCGAAACATCAATGAACGGGCGGCTGCATTCTGTTGAGCAGCAGGTCAATAAGAATGCCGACCGCGCCAACGCCGGTATCGCCTCTGTCGCAGCGATGACTAATATCCCGTATACCGATAATACCCGGTTCAGTGTGGGCCTGGGGGCAGGTAATTACCGTAACGGTAATGCAGTGGCCTTCGGCGGACAGTTGCGTCTGGAAAATAACGTTAATCTGCGCAGTTCTGTCAGCTGGAACAGTGAAGACAGCGCGGTATACGGCGCAGGTGTTGCATTCGGATTCTGATATCCGCAGGCACAAAAAAAGCGCCGCTTCATTCCGGGGCGCTTTTTTCAGTTTATCAATTTATCATTTCTGCCGTTACAGCGGGCGGCGCACAAAACCAATTGCGTCGTGGACTTTATCCAGCGTGACCTGTGCGCGGGCAGAGGCTTTCTCCGCACCTTCTTTCATCACCCGGTTCAGTAACACATCGTCGTTACGGATTTCGTGATAACGGGTCTGTAACTCTGTCAGCATACCGGAAACAGCATCTGCGACCGCACCTTTCAGGTGACCGTACATCTGGCCTTCAAATTCCGCTTCCAGCGCTGAAACCGGTTTGCCGGTAACACCGGAGAGGATATCCAGCAGATTGGAGACACCCGGTTTATTTTCCAAATCATAAATCACACGAGGCGGCTCTTCGGAGTCTGTTACCGCGCGTTTGATTTTCTTCGCTGCCGATTTAGGGTCTTCCAGCAGTGCGATCAGGTTGTTACGGTTATCATCAGACTTCGACATTTTTTTCGCCGGGTCCTGTAACGCCATCACACGGGAACCGCCTGAAGGGATAAACGGATCAGGCACCACAAACACATCACCGTAAATCGCGTTGAAACGCTGTGCGATATCGCGGCTCAGCTCCAGATGCTGTTTCTGGTCGATACCGACCGGTACCTGATTGGTCTGATACAGCAGGATATCGGCGGCCATCAGCACCGGATAGTCAAACAGACCGGCGTTGATGTTTTCAGCATGACGGGCGGATTTATCTTTAAACTGCGTCATACGGCTCAGTTCGCCGAAATAGGTGTAGCAGTTCAGAGCCCAGCCCAGCTGTGCATGCTGCGGCACATGGGACTGTACAAACAGGGTGTTTTTCGCCGGTTCCAGTCCGCAGGCCATATAGAGAGACAGCGTATCCAGAGTGCGTTTGCGCAGCTCTGCCGGGTCCTGACGGACGGTAATCGCATGCTGATCGACTATGCAGTAAATGCAGTCAAAATCATCCTGCATTTTCACCCACTGACGCAGCGCGCCCATGTAGTTACCGATAGTCAGTTCGCCGGAAGGCTGTGCGCCGCTGAAAACAACGGGTTTATGTGCTTTGGTGTTAGTTCCGCTCATGATTATCCTTCCTGATGAGTTAACGGAGACAGCCCGAGCGCCGGTAACAGCCCGGCAAAGTCGGACAGTACGCAATCCGGGTTGCTGTCCGCAATCGGAATACCGTAGTTGTAGCCGTAGGTCAGACCGACACACGGACATTCTGCTGCCTGTGCCGCCAGGATGTCATTGCGGGAATCCCCGACAAACAGCATCTCTTCCTTACGCAGCCCGAACTCACCCAGCGTCAGGTAGAGCGGAGCCGGATGCGGCTTTTTATTCTTCACATCATCCCCGCCGAGAACGACAGAGAAGAAATCAGCAATATCCAGCTCTTTCAGCAGCGGGGCAATAAACGGGGTCGGTTTGTTCGTGACGATAGCCAGATCCATGCCTGCATCCGCCAGTTCCTGTAATACCGGCTTCACGTGTGCAAACAGCGGACTGCCGGTTTTGACGGCATCAGCATAAAATTCATCAAATAACTGACGGCATTTCGCATGCAGCGCGGCATCCGGCGCAGAGCCGGTCGCCCACGTCAGTGCGCGCTCCAGTAAAATATCAACGCCGTTACCAATCCAGACGGTGACATTCTCTTTCCCGGCTTTCTGATAGCCGAGTGCCTCTAACGCGCGGTCTGTGGCATCTGCCAGGCCGTGAATACTGTCAACCAGTGTGCCGTCCAGGTCAAATGCAACGGCTTTAATCCCTGTAAATTGCTGTACTGCTGTTTTCTCTGTCATGCTGAAACCTTTGTTAATTCTTTACGCATATCATCAATCACGGCTTTGTAGTCCGGTTTGCCGAAAATCGCGGAACCGGCCACAAACATATCCGCACCGGCCTGCGCCACTGCTGCGATATTTTCAGTATTAATCCCGCCATCCACTTCCAGACGGATGTCACGGCCGCTGGCATCAATGCGGCGGCGGACTTCTTCCACTTTTTTCAGTGTTTCCGGAATAAAGGATTGACCACCGAAGCCCGGGTTTACCGACATCAGCAGGATCAGATCTAGTTTATCAATGACATAATCGAGGTAACTGAGCGGCGTGGCCGGGTTGAATACCAGACCCGGTTTACAGCCGCATTCGCGGATAAGCTGAATGGTGCGATCAACGTGCTCGCTCGCTTCCGCGTGGAATGAAATGTAAGTTGCGCCCGCTTTGGCAAAGTCCGGCACAATGCGGTCCACCGGTTTGACCATCAGATGCACATCAATCGGTGCGGTAATACCGTAGTCACGCAGGGCTTTACACACCATCGGTCCGATAGTCAGGTTCGGGACATAATGGTTGTCCATCACGTCGAAGTGAACCACATCGCCGCCTGCGGCGAGAACCTTCGCGGTGTCTTCCCCCAGACGGGCAAAGTCAGCAGATAAAATGGACGGAGCAATCAAAAACTCTTTCATTCCTGTTTCCTCTTAATAAGACGCCGCCGGGTTCAACGGCTTACTGTCCGCGGTAAAGCGCCAGTAATTCATTCACTTTCTGGCGGTTAAGTGTATTGCGGCTGATAGTGCGGCGCACTTTAACAATGTGCAGTTGCGCCTGATGATACCACTCCCGGGTCAGGGGGGTGTCATGATTCGAGATCAGAACCGGAATTTTGCGATCCGACGAAAGCATTTGTGCAAGCTGTGCCAGGTTCTGCTGCTCAGGTAATCCGAATCCGCTGGTGTGATAGGCCGTAAAATTAGCCGTCACGGATAACGGCGCATAAGGCGGATCACAATAGACAATATCCCCGGCGCCTGCATTTTCCATGCTGGTCACATAAGACTGGCAGACAAACGTGGCGTTGCGGGATTTTTCCGCGAACCACAACAGTTCGGCTTCCGGGAAATAGGGCTTGCGGTAGCGCCCGAAGGGCACATTAAACCGGCCTTTGGAATTGTAACGGCATAAACCGTTATAACAATGGCGGTTCAGATACAGGAACAGAATGCTGCGCTCGAAATGATCCGTGCTCTGATTAAACTGTTCCCGCAGGGCATAGTATTGTAATTCATCATTAAATTGCGGCGTAAACAGCTTACGGGACTCATCGATAAATTCCTGAGTCCGCAGTTTTACCACCGTATAGAGGTGGATCAGATCACTGTTGATATCCGCCAGCACATAGCGCGGATAATCGGTATTGAGAAACACTGACCCCGCGCCGACAAAGGGCTCTATAAGACAATCACCCTCCGGCAGATGCCGTTTTATTTCATCTGCCAGAGTGTATTTTCCGCCGGCCCACTTCAAAAATGCGCGTTGTTTCTTCATGCTGTCTGTAATCATTGCTCAAAAAGGCCAGAGCCGCCGATTCTGCTCTGTTTCAGACAGCAAATCAGCACCTGACGGAATCCGTGTTTATTTTTTCATGTCCTGATGCACTTGCTGCATCTTTCTGACCCACGGTTTTTTCCCCTGAATTTCAGCAGGCAGACGCTCAACTTCCCGTTTTGCATCCCCGACTGTCGGGAAATTACCGTATACCAGGACATACCACGATTTTCCGTTACGTGTTGTTTCATAAACCTGATAGTTGGATAAACCGTGCTTCTGTGCAAACGCTTTCAGCGTATCCGCACGGCTCGCACTGCTCAGCTGCAGGGTATAACTCCCGGCAGGGGCTTTGGCGATCGCAGTACTGCTTTTTGCCGGTGCCGCTGTGGCCGGTTTGGTGGTTTCACGCGGTTTAGCCGGAGCCGCTGTGGTGGTTTTCACCGGCTGCGGTTTCACCTGCTGTACCGGTTTCTTCGGTTCTTCCTGCGGAGTAACCACCGGCGGCAGATTATTCATATTCTGCTGAGCTGCATTATTGATACCGGTCTGTGTGCTTCCCTGATTCAGGGCATCGTTAATATCCCCCGGGATATCCACGCGCTGACCGGTGCCGCCTGTCTGTGACGGCTGTTGTGCCTGTGTCGGCAGGTTATTGATAGCCGGAAGATTCACGCCGGTCTGCCCGCCCTGTGACGGAACCGGTTCGGACGGCTGTAACGGTGTTGCCCCGTCATTACTGCCGGTACCGAGCGTAATCGGGCGTTCGCCGTTTTGTGCCTGCTGCGGTGCTTCCGGTTCTGACGGCGATTTCAGCGCAGAGCTTATCGCAATAATCAGTAATACCAGGACCACAACCGCCACGCCAATCATCATCTGCTGGCGGGAGACGGCAAACTTAGGCCGTGACTGAGGCGGGCGCGGACGCGGATTACGGCGTTCCGGGCGCTCCGGCCTGTCAGATGCGTCCGGACGGATAGATTCATCATCCGGCTGGCTGAAAATCTGTGGTTCTTGCTTTTCGGGTTTAAAGCCGTCCATTTTGCCCTCCCATCAGAGCAGAAACTGTGTCTTTGGATATAACAGAAGAGAACTGACGCCCGGTGCGCGCGTCATAATGCGTAGTGTAACCATTTTCCCGGCACTCAGCGAGACAGATATAAAAAAACATTCTGCCGCGCGTCTCCCGTTAAACGGACTGAATGGCAGCCAGCACCTTGTCATGCGGAATATCCGCACGGACAACCGACCGGCCGATAGTTTCCGGAACAATCAGATGCAGTTTACCGCCCTGCACTTTTTTATCCCGCATCATATGCGGCAGATAGGCTTCCGCCGGCATAGATTCCGGTCCGCGCACCGGCAGTCCGGCACGGCTGAGCAGCGCAATGACCCGCTCAGTCTCTTCCGGGCGGAAGGTACCGAGCAGTTCAGCGGTACGTGCCGCCATTACCATCCCTGCGGCGACGGCCTCGCCGTGCAGCCAGACACCGTAGCCCATTTCCGCCTCGATAGCATGGCCGAATGTGTGGCCGAGATTCAGCAGCGCACGCAGCCCGCTGGTCTCTTTTTCATCCGCAGCCACTACCTGAGCTTTCAGTTCACAGCAGCGGCGGATACAGTACGCCATCGCCTGCGGCTCAAGTGACAGCAGACTGCCGATATTCTCTTCCAGCCAGAGGAAGAAATCGTGATCCAGAATAATGCCGTATTTGATGACTTCCGCCAGGCCTGAAGCCAGTTCACGGCGCGGCAGAGTGTTCAGGCAACCGAGGTCAATCACCACACTGACCGGCTGCCAGAAGGCACCGATCATATTTTTGCCCAGCGGATGGTTCACACCGGTTTTGCCGCCGACAGAAGAATCCACCTGAGACAGAAGCGTGGTCGGCACCTGAATAAAACGGACGCCGCGCTGATAAGAAGCCGCTGCAAAACCGGTCAGATCCCCGATAACACCGCCGCCCAGCGCAATCAGCGTGGTATCACGCCCGTGATTGTGCTCCAGCAACGCTGTAAAAATACGATCAAGGGTAGTCAGGGATTTGTACTGCTCGCCGTCCGGCAGAATCACGGAATCCGCCTGCACACCGGCGTGCGCAAGGTTATCGGTCAGTGTCTGAAGGTACAGCGGGGCAAGGGTTTCGTTGGTGACGATCATTGCACGCTGACCGGCGGTCAGCGGCGCAAAGGTGCCGGAAAGGGAAAAGAGACCCGGAGCAATTGAAATAGGATAAGCACGCTCACCCAGAGTCACAGTCACTTTTTCCATGGCACCTCCGCATGTTGCCGGTAATATAAAATTAACTGTTGGTTTCTAACAGTTCAATGATTTGATTTGCAACCACTTTTGCACTCTGATCATCGGTGTGGATAGTGATATCCGCGATCTCTTCATACATCGGATTACGTTCATCGGCCAGTTTGACCAGGACTTCCCGGACCGGCTCATCGACCTGTAACAACGGACGCTTTTTATCGCGCTGTGTCCGGGCCAGTTGTTTTTCAATATTGGTCTCAAGGTATACAACCACACCCCGCGCAGACAGGCGGTTGCGGGTTTCCCGTGACTTGACGGAACCCCCGCCGGTAGCCAGGACGATACCCTGCTTTTCAGTCAGTTCATTGATGATTTTTTCTTCACGCAGGCGAAAACCTTCTTCACCTTCGACATCAAACACCCAGCCCACATCGGCTCCGGTGCGGCGTTCAATTTCCTGGTCGGAATCAAAAAATTCCATATTTAATTGCTGAGCCAGCTGACGACCAATAGTACTTTTGCCGGCACCCATCGGGCCGACAAGAAAGATATTGCGTTTCTCTGCCATGTTTTTGGTATAACTAAGAATATTCGTTAATGATAACCCGCCCCGCTCACCCGATCAGCGGCGGGACCTCAAATGAAACCTCATGAGTGAATCTGCGTGAGTAACCTGAAATTATCTCCGCACATTCCGCCCGATTGCAACCCTACCGGCACAAAACCGGAAAGATACCTCAGGTGCTGCTGTGTGATGCCTGTCGCAATCCGGCCTCTGAACATCCGCACATACTATCATAACGCCTGCGAAAAACCGCGCCTTATATTTCCGTGAATCCTCCCGCAAACAGGAGCTGTACAGAAACATAAGGCGCGATCTGAAAATCAGGACGTTGTCCGTCAACGAATTAACGGTCTGTTTTACGGCGGCAGTGATTTCATACCTGCTAAATTTGCTAACTCTTGTATGCTAAATCGTTGCAATCGTCAAATGTATAACACCGCAGAGCCGGTAAAAAAACCCGCCATCCTGCGTATATTATCCGTGAATTATGATACAACATGCTGATATTGATACAGTTACTAAATATCGATCAACTGCGGTGTAATGAATATCACTAATTCACGGCGGCTGAGTTTATCGTATTGATGAGTAAAAAGCTTTCCCATCAATGGGATCGACGACAAATAGGGCACTCCGGTTACCTGTCTGCCCTTATCCTGCTGAAAAATACCGCCGAGGATCAGGGTTTCCCCGCTGCGGACAACCACCTGTGTGGTGATCTCCTGTTTATCGATAGCGTACTGCTCGCTGCCGTTCTGTATCAGTGCCGCACCGGGTGCATTACGGCTGATATGCAGGGTCAGGCGCACCTTGTTATCTCTCAGGATCTGCGGTGTGACCTCCATTCCCAGTACTGCCTCGCGAAACTGTACCTGTGAGCCGGATTCATGGTTTTGTGTGGTGTAAGGAATTTCCGATCCCTGCTTGATACTGGCCGGGTGCTCATGGG
Organism: Morganella sp. BCCO 40_0007; assembly: GCF_032989665.1. NCBI lineage: Bacteria > Pseudomonadati > Pseudomonadota > Gammaproteobacteria > Enterobacterales > Morganellaceae > Morganella > Morganella sp. BCCO 40_0007. The sequence continues at coordinate 204,000 of NZ_JAVBIN010000004.1, forward strand.
CTGTGGTGAGACGCGGGCTGGCGATAATATCCAGTTGCTGCTCCTGCTCCAGTGCGCTCAGTTCCATCTCCAGCAGATGCCCGCCGAGACGGGCAATATTAAACGTGAACGTGTTGTTTCCCCGAGCCTGATGCAGTTGCAGGCGGTTGCCGGACTCCGGTGACGGCAATACCGTTCCCCACTGAAGCCCCAGCTCATGCAGCCCCTCGCGGGAGCCGGACACAATATGCGCCGTAATCTGCACCTGCTGCTGCGGCTGATCCATCTGAGTCAGCCAGGCTTCCGCCCGCGACAGCACGTCCGGCGCGGCCTCTATAAAGAGGGAATTGGTCAGCCGGTCGGCTTCCGGCATCCTGTTACCGGCAAACCATTGCGCATGATGTTGTTTCAGCATGACCAGCATCTCTGCCGCATCCGCATATTGCAGGGAAAACGTGCGGCTTTGCAGGCTCTCCGCTGTCAGTGGCGGGGAATATACCGCAGGAGATTCTGTCAGTGCGGTCTGCGCTTCATTTATGATCACCGGCTGAAAAAGATCCCGCGGATACTGCCCGCCACACGCCGCTGCCGCAAACAGCAGAGCGCAGCCGGTGATCAGTCCGGCAGCGGATTTTACGTTGTTAATCATCGCGCCATTCCTTATCTGAGTCCGGTAAATCAGAACCCGGTAATGCAAGATGCAGCGTCATCTGTAACAGCGGCGGCGATGCGGATGTTCCGGAGGTCAGCGGATGAAGCGAGAGCCGGGTAACCGACAACTGAGTCAGCTCCCCGCAGAGGGTATCCAGCAGATCCGCCAGTGCCGGATAATGCGCCTCAAATGTCAGTACCCAGCGCTCCGGCTGTTCCGGCGGTTCCTGCTGCCAGCCGGTCAGCAGCGGCAGTGCATTTTCGGGCAGCAGGGTAAATAACGGCGGAATATCCGGTGCCGGTAATATAATCACTTCCGGTACCGCCTGTTCTGACCGTGCGATCAATTGTTGCAGCTGCCGGAGCTGCATATCGGTTTCCCCGGCCGCCGGTTGCAGATAAAAACACCAGAACATCACACCGGCCGATAACCAGATCCCGGAAATCACACCCCACTGCACACGCCGGTACTGCACAAAGTGCCACACGGTATTCAGATTCATGGCAGGCTCTCCCCGGTCACCAATACGAACTGCCGGATATTGGCGGTTTTGTGATGATGCAGGCTGATCAGCCTGAGCGGTATCAGCCCCGGCGGCGCATAGTGTAATAAAGGATGGGACGGGGCGATCACCTGACGGCGGTTGATCGCCAGAGCATGGCGTACAGTACTTTCTTTATCATGCTGCTGCCGCTCAGCCTGATAGCGTGCCAGCCAGGCATCTTCCGGCAATTGCCTCTGCAAAAAAGACAGTAACTCGCGGTAACGGCAGTTTTCCCGGCCGGTTTGCTGCTGCCGCAGTTTATCTGCCTCCGCCTGCTGCTGTATGGCAAGCCGGCGGGTAAATTCAGCCCGCTGAAGCACCAGGCGGGCTTCCCGTTCATCAGAAACCACCAGCAACAGCGCCAGATGCTGCACAGTGAGGGAATGCAGCAGATAAACCGGCAGCAACGCGGATAACATCACCCAGCCCGCCGCCAGAAACCGGACTGCTATCCCGCGGCAGATCTGCCGTTTCAGCCGGGGGCGCCATGCGGTCAGATTCACCCGGAGTGTCATAGCCGATCCTCCCCGCAGAACACCATGCCTGCCGCCGCCGCGTAACCCGGTGGCACATCATCCGTCTCTGCATTCTCATAACACAGGCATTCCGCCTGCCATGCGTCCGGCAGGCTGCTGAGATCGTGCAGACAACGCAGTGCGGCCCGGGCATCATCAAAGCCCTGCTTTTTCAGTTCTGCCGGTAACGACGGCAGTGTCAGATCCACCCGTCCGCTCAGTACCGGCTGAGTTTCACCGGCCGTCCAGCAGACACTGTTACCCTGACGGAAAACCAGCCAGTCCTGTGCTGTCACACCCCGGGTCCGGGCGAAACGGCGCAGTGCGCAGGGAATAATACTCAGCATCGTCAGTTCCGCCCGAAGCGCTGCCGCCAGCGCCAGCCACTGATCCCTGACAGCGCGGTGCAGCGCTGTCAGAATGATATCACCGGAAAAGAGCCGGTAATCATAGATAAGATCCTGATGACGCCCCGGAAACGTGCGCGCCAGCCAGGTATCAATCAGCGGAACCACCGCAGATTGAGCGACACGGCTCTCCGGCAGGCGTATCTGCTGCTGAAGACAGAGTGACACCGGCAGTGCCGCCCGGCATACCGGACGCCCCCGGATACGCCGCCGCCATTTCCCCAGCGCAGCCGCAGCGACAGACAAACCGGGTACGCCGTTTTCTGCTGATTCCGCTTCCGGCAGCGTCAGCGTGATAAAATCCTCAAAATCCCACCCCCTGCGTTTACGCCGCGCCAGAGCTATCCTTAATTCCCCGTCCTGAAGGGAAATTCCCGCCATCCGTGAAGCAATCTGCATAAATAATCCCTGAATTATTAATATAAAAAATAATCTTTTCTGTTAATTTTCCGATAGTTATAAAATACGTATTCAAGAAACGTATGAAGCTTTATACTACAGGGTCGCTGTTTATAAACTGTCCACCACACGGCTAACGGAAATTTTCAGGTGAAGTTCTTAAAGTATTTATTGATCTTTGTTGTCTGTTGCATTTTTCTTGGAGCAGCATCGATATATGGCATGTACAAATATGTCGAGGCCGATCTGCCCGATGTCGCCACACTGAAAGATGTCAAATTACAGACACCAATGCAGGTCTACAGTGCAGATGGTGAACTGATTGCACAATTCGGTGAAAAACGCCGTATTCCGCTGACACTCAGCCAGATCCCGCCGATGGTAAGAAATGCCTTTATCGCGACGGAAGACAGCCGTTTCTATGAGCACCACGGAATCGACCCGATCGGGATTTTCCGCGCCGCATCGGTTGCCATGACCTCCGGACGGGCATCACAGGGTGCCAGTACCATCACACAGCAGCTTGCCCGTAACTTCTTCCTCAGTCCGGAAAAAACCGTTATCCGTAAAGTAAAGGAAGCGTTCCTGGCCATCCGTATTGAACAGTTACTGACCAAAGACGAGATCCTTGAGCTGTACCTGAACAAAATTTACCTCGGTCAGCGCGCTTACGGCGTAGGTGCGGCGGCGTATGTCTATTTCGGTAAGAGCCTTGATCAGCTGACACTCAGTGAGATTGCGGTGATTGCCGGTCTGCCGAAAGCACCGTCCACCTTTAACCCGCTTTACTCCAAATCCCGTGCCCTGGCCCGCCGTAATGTGGTGCTGACGCGGATGCTGGAAGAGAATTACATTACCCGCGCGCAATATGATGAAGCGCGCAGTGAACCTATCGAAGCCCGTTATCACGCTCCGGAAATTGATTTTTCCGCGCCGTATCTGGCGGAAATGGTTCGTATGGCCATGATTGAAAAGTACGGTGAAAATGCCTATACCGATGGTTATAAGGTCTACACCACCGTCAAACGCAAAGATCAGCTCAGCGCCGAAGAGGCCGTTCATAACGGTATTATCGATTATGATATGCGCCACGGTTACCGCGGGGCTCAGCAGGTATTGTGGCCGCAGAACGGTATGCCGTGGGATACCGAACAGATCCTGAGCAAACTGAAGACATTACAGGTTTACGGCCCGCTGAATCCGGGTGTGGTACTCAGTTCAGATGCCGGACGCGCGCAGGTGATGCTCAAAGACGGCTCCACCATCGACCTGACCATGGACAGCATGCGCTGGGCACGTAAATTTATCTCTGACCGCGCCATGGGCCCGGCTCCGCGGGCGGTAAACGGCGTAGTTCATGCCGGCGAGCAGATCTGGGTACGTCAGAATAAAGACCGCTGGATGCTGTCACAAATTCCTGACGTCAACTCCGCCCTGGTGGCACTCAATCCGGCAGACGGTGCGGTGATCGCGCTGGTCGGCGGGTTTGATTTTGAACTGAGCAAATTCAACCGTGTCACCCAGTCCCTGCGCCAGGTCGGTTCCAGCATCAAACCATTGCTGTACACCGCCGCGCTGGATAAAGGCCTGACACTCTCCTCCCTGCTCAATGACCTGCCGATTGTCCGTGCGGACGGCGCAGGCCCGGACTGGCGGCCGAAAAACTCACCGCCGCGTTATGACGGCCCGATCCGTCTGCGCCAGGGGCTGGGACAATCCAAAAACGTGGTCATGGTTCGTGCCATGCGGGCTATGGGCGTGAACTATGCCGCTGATTACCTGCTGCGCTTCGGCTTCCCGGACAGCAACATTGTCCGGACTGAATCCATGGCTCTCGGCTCTTCCTCCTTCACACCGATGCAGATGGTGCGGGGTTATGCGGTCATGACCAACGGCGGTTATCTGATTGATCCGTATTTTATCAGCCGGATTGACAGCGCGGACGGCAAAGCGCTGTTCACCGCAGAGCCGAAAATTGCCTGTCCGCAGTGCACCAATATCCCGGTGATTTACGGCGAGGGTTCACATGACCTGGAAAGCAGTCTGAACAAAGACGCGCTGGAAACAGATGTGGCGCAATCAGACAACCAGCCGCAGGACAATGACCAGCCGGCAGCACCGGAAGCCGATCTGGAAAAAGCACCACTGGCGGGCAGTGATTCCCCGTATGCTCCGCATGTGGTCAGCACTCAGGTCGCTTTCCTGATCAAAGACGCCATGAACTCCAATATCTACGGCGAACCGGGCTGGAGCGGAACCGGCTGGCGGGCAATGCGGGATATCAAACGCCGCGACCTCGGCGGCAAAACCGGAACCACCAACAGCTCAAAAGATGCCTGGTTTGTCGGCTACGGCCCTGACATTGTGGCGGCGGTCTGGATTGGTTTTGACGAAAACGCCCGTGATCTCGGCCGTGGTGAGGCAGGTGCGAAAAGCGCCCAGCCAATCTGGAACGACTTTATGAAAGTCGCGCTGGAGGGTGTGCCGGAGCGTAAAGATCCGCCGCCGCCGGGAATTATCTCCGTTCAGATCAACCGCAGCACCGGTAAACTGGGCTCCGGCGCCAACTCCCGTTCCGAATACTTTATTAAAGGCACCGAACCGACAGATTACGGTGTGTCAGAAGTGGGTACGACGATTATTCAGCAGGACGGCGGTTCCGAAGAGCTGTTCTGATTAAGCGGATAAAAACAGAAGGGCTGCCTGAGGGCAGCCCTTTTTTTTCAATCGCTGTTACTTAACACAAATGTATGTCTTTTTTCGATGATTAACACAAATCAATTTGTGTTAAAAATAGTTCACTGACCGGTACGCTGTAAAAATTTCTGTGCCAGGAACAGCGCGGTAATATTGCGGGCTTCGTTAAAATCCGGATGCGTCAGCAGATCCATCATCTTACTGACCGGCCAGCGCTCCTGAACCAGCGGTTCCGGCTCATCGCCCTCCAGCTTTTCAGGATACAGTCCTTCCGCCAGCAGAATATTCATCTGCCCGGAGAAATAGGACGGAGACATGGTGACGCGGCGCAGCGGCGTCAGAGTCCGGGCACCAAAGCCGATTTCTTCTTTCAGCTCGCGGTTGGCGGCAGTCAGCATATCCTCACCGGGATCGACCGCGCCTTTCGGGAAACCCAGCTCATAGCTGTCCACCCCGGCCGCGTATTCCCGGATCAGGATAAGTTCGTTATTAATGACAGGAACAATCAGGACAGATTCACGGGTTGCAGGACGCATACGCTCATAGATCCGTTCCGCACCATTACTGAATTTTAGTGCAACAGACTGGACAGTAAACAGACGGGATTGGGCAACAGTCTCGATGCGGATAATTTTCGGTTTTTGTAATTCAGCCATGTATGCCTCAGTACGTAATATAAAAACGCAGTACAACCATACAGCGTAAAACTGTACAGCATCAAACAGTACCGCTTTGCGAATAAGTAAAAACCGGGGTAAATTCCCTGGTTCACTCACTTATTGCTCTGCTTCATATTACCCGTTCCTGAGACAAAGAAAAGCGCCGGACGGGATGAATGAATAACAATAACCTACAGCATAATCAACAGGTGAATGTAAAAATAACCAGTTATAACAGACTGTTATTTAAAATAATTTTTTTTGCATAATCAGAAAAGGCCGATTTTTTAACAGCTTCTTTCACTGTTATGCTGCACAGGCAATTGCAACGGGGAAAAAATGAATATTACCCTCATTATAGCGGCCGCTCTGGTGATCGGTTGTCTTATAATGGTTTCGGTTATCAGCCGCCGGCGGAAACAGCACCGTGCGGGTTATGTCTTACCTTCACTGGCAAGTCTGACGCATCACCGGCCGGGTACCGATGAAATTCAGGCTATTGAGTACCATCTGACCCGTGCGGCCCGGCAGGCCGTCAGTGATGATCTGCATTTTACATTACCGGCTTTCCCCGGAAAAAATGATCACGTCTATCGCCTGTGTAACCGCATCAACCGTTATGCTATCCCGGAAAAAAACGGACAGCAGTGGCATTACTACATTGAGGGCAACGAAGTTTATCTGCCCGCGGTTCTGGATGAATTTATTCAGGCCACGAATGTTATTGATGTCATGTTTACCGCCCGGGTGCCGATGATTGTCGGGCTGAACGGCCATGATTTACGTGAGTTTACGGATGACTACCCGCTGACAGGACTAATGACAAAAAATAATAACGTACCGGTACAGGCCGCGATACTGACTAACAGCAATGCTGATATTGAGTTTCTCGGCACACGCAGGGAGAGCAGGCAGGAATATAACCTGCAGCACAGTCACGGATTTATCAGCGGAACGCTGATTATCTCCGGCGTGCTGACGGCGCTCACTGCTGTCTTTATGCCGCCGTTTTTATTTTACTGGATGATAGCGGCCGGCGCCGGATTGTTACTGCCCGGAATTATATTATCCCTGATCCCGATCCGTAACCGCCGCCGTCTGCGGGATATCCAGTGCTACCGGGGGATCCCGAAACGCTGGGGTCTGTTCGGCGATTTTGATCACAGCCAGAAACACAGCATTTCCCTCGGCGGTATCGACCTGATTTATCCGCGCCACTGGGAACCCTGGCTGCATCAGGATCTGGGCTCGGTTACTCAGATTGAAATGTATGAGGATCAGCAGGTTGTCCGCCAGGGGAAATACCTTTCCCTGCGTGAGGAATCCACCCTGTTTCCCTACCGCCGTTACGGAAAAAATCTGCTTATCACCCTGACCAGTGCCTTTGCCCTGCTGGTTCTGGCCTGTAATCAGCCGGTTAATCTGCCGCTCAAACTGGCCCTGAACTGGCTGACCGGCACAGATACCAAAGTCACCACAAACTTCAGTGAACTCCAGAGTATGCCGCTCTATGTGGGGGATTTTCTGGAAGCCAAAGGTGTGGGGATGTGCTATATGCCGCCGAACCTCTCCGCCCAGGACAAACCCAATTTCCGGGCGTTTGACTGCTCAGGGATTTACTGGAACAACACCTCCCCGCTCCCGGTTCCGGAATCCGAACAGGTTGATCGCGCCGCCGCACTGCTTACCGAACTGAATAACCAGCTGCATCCCGATGCCGGGTCCCGTAAAGTGAATGACAGTCTGCGCAATGTTATCACCCGCTCCGGGATGAGCCTGCTGGACGATTTCTCCTCACTGGTTCTGAAAACCCAGGCGTTATGTGAATTTGAAAACAGCGACTGCGTCCGGCTGAAAAACGCCCTCGTCAATCTGGGGAATTCTCCGAACTGGGAAAATTTATTAGCCCGCGCCAGAGCCGGTAAACTGGAGCAATCAAATGTTTTATTGCGTCCGGCAAGCGCCGAGGCCTTGGAAAAGCTGGTTATCGCCACCACATCTACTGCTATAAACAAAGAAGTGGAAAATGCGGCGATGCGGCTGAACAGTCCGCCGCCGGGTGGTGTGCTGCTGATCAGCGATGAAGGCAAATCGCTGGTGGAAAACGTCCCGGTCAATGAACAGACCGAGGAAATGACACCGCTGGCGCACTGGCAGTCCCTGCAGAAGCTCTCCAATATGCTGCTGCATACCCCGTTTGAGGTTCAGGGCATCATCACGGATGTGTCTGTGGATGCCAACGGCACCCGTCATATCCTGCTGCACTTCCAGCCGGATAATGTCATGCTGGCGCGCTTTATCGGCAGCTGTGTTTTACTGGTCGTCTTTTCCCTTCTGGCTATTATCAACGGTATATATACATTTATCCGCTGGCGTCAGCGCCGCCGCCGGATGACGGATATCCGCCGTTATTACGACAACTGTTTCCGGCACGACTACCCTTCTTCTGAGGTGCAGCCGTAACGGCTGCACTGTCTGTCACGGAGTAACCATGCAACAGGCTTTACAGGTCACAGAACCTGTCCGCCTCGATAAATGGCTCTGGGCGGCCCGGTTTTACAAAACCCGCTCCATCGCCAGAACCATGATTGACGGCGGCAAGGTTCATTATAACGGGCAGCGGACCAAGCCCGGCAAACTGGTTGAAAACGGTGCGGTTATCGTCCTGCGTCAGGGAAATGATGAACGGACAATCCGCGTGCTGGGCGTTACTGATAAACGCCTGAGCGCGCCGCTGGCGCAAAAACTCTGGGAAGAAACCCCGGAGAGCATCGAAAAACGTGAAAAAACCGCACTTGCACGTAAAATGAATGCCCTGACGATGCCGCACCCGGAACGACGTCCTGATAAAAAGGAACGACGGACATTGTTAAAATTTAAACACAGTAATTCAGATACCGCGGAATAACCGGCGGTTAAGACGAGAGAAAATTATGTCTGCACGACAAGATACATTACACCGGTTCCTGTTTAACAAAAGCGATGTCCGGGGCGAACTGGTCAATGCTTCCGGCACATTACAGCAAATCCTGGATAACCATCATTATCCGGAACCGGTCCGCCGCCTGCTCGGCGAACTGCTGGTCTGCACCAGCCTGCTGACCGCAACACTGAAGTTTGAAGGGGACATTACCGTTCAGATCCAGGGCGACGGCCCGGTCCGTCTCGCTGTTATCAACGGCAACGACCGCCAGCAGATGCGCGGGATCGCACGTATGAACGGCGATGTTCCTGCCGGTGCCGGTTTCCACGACATGATCGGTAAAGGCTTTATGGTGATCACCATTACACCGCGTCAGGGTGAACGCTATCAGGGTATCGTGGCTCTCGAGGGAGATACCCTTGAAGCATGTCTGGATGCCTATTTCCGCCAGTCTGAACAGCTGCCGACCAGCCTGTTTGTCCGCGTTGCGGAACACGACGGTAAAATGCAGGCCGCAGGGATGCTGTTACAGGCACTGCCGTCATCGGCAGAAGCCCGTACCCCGGAAGAAACACAGAATATGTTCAGTCACCTGATGCAGCTGACCGCTACCATTTCGTCTGATGAGCTCTTTACCCTGGATGCCGAAACCATCCTGTACCGCCTCTATCACGAAGAAGATGTTGTGCTGTATGAACCGGCACCGGTAGCATTTCATTGCGGTTGTTCCCGCGAACGATGCGCAGATACACTGGTAACACTGCCGGAAGACGATGTTAATCATATTTTGCAGGAAGATGGCAAAATTGATATGGAGTGTGAATATTGCGGTGCTCACCATATCTTTAGTGAACAGGATATCCGTGAAATCCGCAGTGAGAAAAACGCCTCTCTGCACTGATTCGTTTTAGCTGACGCAATACCAGGCCGCGCCGGGCTTCCCGGGTGCGGCCTTTTTGTTTATTTTTTCTTATGGTATCGAGTCAGCTCACAAAATAAAGTCAAATAAATTCCGGATTTTCATTTATTTGATAGCAATCGCTGTTAACCAGTCGTAAATAATTATGATATATGGAGATATTCCGACAACCCGGAGGCTTTGGATGAGCGTAAAAACAATGGCTGTGAATGAACTGGAGCAGTATGGTATCCGCGATGCCGCAGAAATAATCTATAACCCGAGTTATGACTTACTTTTTGATGAAGAAACCCGTCCCGGCCTGACCGGTTACGAACACGGCGTTGTCACCACCAGCGGCGCAGTCGCGGTGGACACCGGCATTTTTACCGGCCGCTCTCCGAAAGATAAATACCTGGTCAGAGATGATCTCACCCGCGATACGGTCTGGTGGGCAGATCAGGGAAAAGGTAAAAACGACAACAAACCTCTGTCACAAGAGACCTGGAACGCCCTGAAAAACCTGATCACCCGTCAGCTGTCCGGCAAGCGTTTATTTGTGGTGGATGCGTTCTGCGGCGCCAATGCCGATACCCGCCTGAAAGTCCGCTTTATTACCGAAGTTGCCTGGCAGGCACACTTTGTCAAAAACATGTTTATCCGCCCGGATGAAAATGAACTGCATAATTTTGAACCGGATTTCATTGTGATGAACGGTGCGAAATGTGTGAACCCTGACTGGCAGGCACAAGGGCTGAATTCTGAAAACTTTGTGGCATTTAACCTGAGCGAGCGTATCCAGCTTATCGGCGGTACCTGGTACGGCGGTGAGATGAAAAAAGGCATGTTCTCCATCATGAACTACCTGCTGCCGTTACAGGGCATTGCCTCAATGCACTGTTCGGCAAACGTGGGGGAAAAAGGTGATGTGGCTGTTTTCTTCGGCCTGTCCGGTACCGGTAAAACCACGCTGTCCACTGATCCGAAACGTAAACTGATCGGCGATGATGAGCACGGCTGGGATGATGACGGCGTCTTCAACTTTGAAGGCGGCTGCTACGCCAAAACGATTAATTTATCAGAGGAAGCAGAGCCGGATATCTATAACGCCATCAGCCGTGATGCGCTGCTGGAAAACGTGGTTGTCCGTCCGGACGGCAGTGTGGATTTTAACGACGGCAGTAAAACCGAAAACACCCGGGTTTCCTACCCTATCTACCATATTGAAAACATTGTTAAACCTGTATCAAAAGCAGGACACGCCAGTAATGTGATTTTCCTGACCGCCGATGCGTTCGGCGTGCTGCCGCCGGTGGCGGAACTGACACCGGAGCAGATGCAGTATCATTTCTTATCCGGCTTCACTGCCAAGCTGGCCGGTACCGAGCGCGGCGTCACAGAGCCGACCCCTACTTTCTCCGCCTGCTTCGGCGCGGCATTCCTGACATTGCACCCGACACAGTATGCAGATGTGCTGGTTAAACGGATGAAAGCGGCAGGAGCAAAAGCGTATTTAGTGAACACCGGGTGGAACGGAACCGGAAAACGCATTTCAATTAAGAATACACGTGCTATCATAGACGCCATTCTTAGTGGGGATATTGATAAAGCAGCGAAACATACGCTGCCGGTCTTTAATCTGGCCATTCCCCGCGAGCTGCCGGGTGTCGACAGTCATATACTCGACCCGCGCAACACATACGATAATGTGGCGCAGTGGCAGGAAAAAGCGGAAGATCTTGCGGGACGGTTTATAACTAACTTCGATAAATATACCGATACCCCGTCAGGTCAGGCTCTGGTCAGTGCAGGGCCTTCGCTGTAAACGGATAACAAGAAAAGTAGTGTGAGCAACACAGTAGCCCCGGGTCAGATGATCCGGGGCTTTCTGTTTTATTGTGCCGGCGGCAGGTCAAACAGCAGAATTTCACTGTCTTCCGCGGCTTTCAGGCTGATTAACGACTCATCCCATATGGCCACACCGTCACTGGTTTTTACCGTCTGACCATTCACGGTCAGTTCACCTTTCACCACCTGAAGCCAGATCATCCGTCCGCTCTGAGGCTGATAGTCACCCTCTTCACCGTCAGCCAGTGTCCAGCGCCACAGCGTCATATCCTGAAAGACTTTCAGCGAACCGTCACGGGCATCCGGGGAGAGCACCAGCTGGCGTCCGTTCGCCGCATCAAACCGGCGCTGCTCATAGCGCGGGGTCAGACCGGTTTTTTCCGGGATAATCCAGATCTGGTACAGATGCAGCGGGTTGTCATTACTCGGGTTATATTCCGAGTGACGTATCCCGGTTCCGGCGCTCATAATCTGGAACTCACCGGCAGGTACCTGTTCTTTATTCCCCATGCTGTCCTGATGCTCAACCGCACCACCCAGCACATAGGTCAGAATTTCCATATCTTTATGCGGATGGGTGCCGAACCCCTGGCCTTCCGCGATAAAGTCTTCGTTAATGACCCGCAGGGCAGAAAAGCCCATAAAATTCCGGTCGTAGTAATCGGCAAACGAAAAAGTGTGCCAACTGTCGAGCCAGCCGTGGTTGGCATGGCCGCGTTCATTTGCAGGGCGTACATAGATCATAATTTTTCTCCTCAATCTGATGAGGTTAAGTTTACGTCCTGCCGGTAATTTCACCAGTAGCCGGGTTTAACGCAAGGATTCAAAAAATTTGAATAAACATTGTGAGGAGTGTCAGGGAATGACTGGTAAGGTGGAAAAAATAAAACCATCTTCTCTCAGACCCGGGCGGCGGGATAACCGGCAAAGCGGAAAGCCGCTGACACATCCATGTCCGCGAAATCTGCTGAATCATCCGGTTTGCGGCAAGGCGGCAAGGGAAGGATTCCGGGGAGCATACACAAGTATGTGACCCGGAATCCTGAGTGCAGCTAACGCGGCCACGGGCCGGAGGATGACGCAGATTCGGATCGCGCCATCCATGGCGCTTTACGCTTTCCTTTTTTTGCCGGTTAACCCCTCATGTACTTAAACTCAGAAAAAACAGAAAATCAGGAAATCAGGAAATCAGGAAATCAGGAAATCAGGAAAATGAATCTGCTAAATCATCTGGTTTGTGGCAAGGCGGCAAGGGAAGGATTCCGGGGAGCATACATCAGTATGTGACCCGGAATACTGAGTGTAGCCAACACAGCCACAGGCCGGAGGATGACGCAGAAAAGCCAACGCACCTGCGGCGCGAATGGCCCCGGGGAAAAAGGGGAAAAAAAAAGCCAGCACTGGGCTGGCTAAATAAACACTGGAAGCAATGTGAGCAATGTCGTTCTTTCATCTGAACCCTGAAGGTGGTCATCTGAAAGTGATTTGATGATAATAGTTCTCAGTATCATTTGTAAAGCACTTTTTGCTCAATATTTCATATAATCACTGATGTTTTCTGTTAACCCACTGATACCGTGATTTATTTTAATAAAATTAAATAATTCCATAGGGTTATCATGGATTAAGCATCCGGCGAAAACGGCAGTGCTTGCGCACATGCCCACGCTGAACTCCATGCCCACTGGAAGTTATAACCACCGAGCCAGCCGGTGACATCGGTTACTTCACCGATAAAATAAAGATCGGGCACATCGCGGGCTTCCATGGTTTTGGAGGAGAGCGCCTGTGTATCCACGCCGCCGAGCGTCACTTCGGCTGTCCGGTAGCCTTCTGTACCGTTCGGCTGCACCTGCCAGTTCTGCAATTTTTCGGTGATTTCCTGCTGTGCGGCTTTGGATAACTGATTCAGGGTGATATCCGGCAGATCGCCGGTTGCCTGTAAACACTCCGCCAGCCGTTTTGGTAACAGCTTCGCCAGCGCATTACGCAGGCTCAGATTCGGGTGTTTTTCCCGCTGCACGGTGAAGAACTCCGCCAGATCAGTGCCCGGAAGTAAGTTAATACTCACATACTCCCCGGGATGCCAGTAACTGGAAATCTGAAGAATTGCAGGGCCTGACAAGCCACGATGGGTAAATAAGATATTTTCAGCGAAACGGGTGCCGTCCTGTGCGGTAACGGTAGCAGGTACTGCCACACCGGACAGTGTCTGTAAGGCTTCCAGCAGCGGTTTATGCAGCGTGAAAGGCACCAGCGCGGCGCGGGTCGGCAATACCGGCAGACCGAACTGCTCCGCGAGACGGTAACCCAGCGGAGTCGCACCCAGTCCCGGCATCGATAATCCGCCGCTGGCCACCACAAGTGAGTGAGCACTCACAACTTTTCCGTTCACCGTCACACAGAAATCGTTGCCCTGTTTCTGCACTTCCGTCACTTCACTGCGCAGGCGGATAACCACGTTTCCCTGTTCACACTCCGCCAGCAGGAGATCAACGATCTGCTGTGCGGAGTCATCACAGAAAAGCTGACCGAGCGTTTTTTCGTGATACGCAATCTGATATTTCTGCACCAGGGCAATAAAATCCCACTGTGTGTAGCGGGCAAGCGCTGACTTACAAAAATGCGGGTTTTTGCTCAGATACGCCGCCGGTTCGGTATAAAGATTGGTAAAATTACAGCGCCCGCCCCCGGACATCAGGATTTTCCGCCCGGCTTTTTTGCCGTTATCCAGCACCAGTACCCGCAGTCCGCGCTGCCCTGCCAGCGCGGCACAGAACAGCCCGGCAGCACCCGCACCTATTACAATCGCGTCAAACTTTTCCAAAATAGTGTTCTCTGTGTCTTAAAATGTGGAGAAATTCCGATAAATGTCTTAAATTTGTCATGATGATTAAATCGGGCCTGAAATTTATTATTTCCAATAAAGGAGACTAATCCGATGATATACAAGGATTAATAATTCCTTAAGCTGATTTGATAAAGGTATCAAATCAAAAAAAGGCCATATTTCACTTCCCCGTGACGCATTTGTCGCTGATAATGCGCCGCGTTCATGTCCAACAACTGGCTTAACGTCTATGCTACATCTATTTACAGGCCTGGAATTTCACACCGGCCTTTTGTTAGTACTGGCACTGATCTTTGTGCTGTTTTACGAAGCCATCAACGGCTTCCATGATACCGCAAACGCGGTAGCAACTGTTATCTATACCCGTGCAATGCGCGCGCAGCTTGCTGTCGTCATGGCGGGTGTGTTTAACTTCCTCGGGGTACTGCTCGGCGGTCTGAGCGTGGCGTATGCGATCGTGCATCTTCTGCCCACGGACTTACTGCTGAATGTCAGTTCGGCCCATGGTCTTGCCATGGTCTTTTCCCTGCTTCTCGCCGCTATCATCTGGAACCTGGGCACCTGGTACTTCGGTATCCCGGCCTCAAGTTCTCATACCCTGATCGGCGCCATTATCGGGATCGGCCTGACCAACGCGATTGTGACCAACAGTTCCGTGGTTGATGCGCTGAATATTCCGAAAATGATCAGTATTTTCCTTTCTCTGATTCTGTCACCGCTGGTCGGCCTGGTCATTGCCGGATTAATGATCTGGTTCCTGCGCCGCTACTGGAGCGGCACGAAGAAACGCCGCCGTATCCACTTAACACCGGCAGAACGTGAGAAAAAAGACGGCAAACGCAAACCGCCTTTCTGGACGCGTACCGCCCTTATCCTTTCCGCAGTCGGCGTCAGTTTCTCACACGGCGCAAACGACGGGCAGAAAGGTATCGGTCTGATTATGCTTGTTCTGATTGGTGTGGCACCTGCCGGCTTTATGGTGAATATGAATTCCAGTGATTACGAAATAGCCCGTACGCGCGATGCCGTGGTCAACCTGGAGCAGTATTACACCACCCACAGGGAAGCACTGGCGCACGCCATTGAGCTGACACCGGCACTGAACACTGAGAATACCGTTCTCAATGAACAGTTCCACTGTGACAGCTCGCGTACCGGCATCGTATTGAGACAAGCTCAGGATCTGCTCGGTAATATTCATACCTATGATGACTTATTACCGGAACAGCGCAGCCAGATGCGCCGTCTGCTGATGTGTATTTCGGATACCGCCGCAGAAGTGGCGAAATTACCGGAAACCAAACCGGAAGATGCGCGTTTCCTGAAACGCCTGTCCAATGACCTGCTGAATACTGTTGAGTATGCCCCTATCTGGATCATCATTTCTGTCGCGCTGGCACTCTCTCTGGGTACCATGTTCGGCTGGAAACGTGTTGCAGTGACTATCGGTGAAAAAATCGGTAAGAAAGGCATGACATACGCCCAGGGCGTGTCTGCACAGGTCACCGCGGCTGTCTCCATCGGTGTGGCAAGTTATACCGGGATGCCGGTGTCCACCACTCAGGTGCTCTCCTCTGCGGTGGCAGGTACGATGATTGTTGACGGTGGTGGTGTTCAGACCAAAACCATCAAAAACATCATGCTGGCCTGGATTCTGACACTGCCGGTGTCTATCGTGCTGTCCGGCGTACTTTACTGGATCTCTCTGCAAATCATCTGACCGCAGATTGCCATCCTCTGAAACTGAAAAGCCTGACACATGTGTCAGGCTTTTTTTCGTATCCGGTTATCCCTTACGGCCAGATAATCATCATCAGCAGTGAAGCAATGACAATGCCGCATATCGCACTAATCATGGTGAACTGACGACGGATTCGTTCACAGCGTAAAACCACTTCAGGATCATGATGAGTGAGATATTCCCGCTGGTTGATATAGCGGATAAGGCGCAGCTGTTTCTGCCACTGAGTGTGGTCAGTGAACGCATTATTACCGCCGACAGCATGATACAGCAGCGGGTCGCTGTCACGCAGGACAGAAAGCAATGCCCGGGTGGATGAATAAAACCGGATCATGTTAATCAGACAGAGAAAACATAACGCCCAGAACAGTGTAAGTATACTGAACATAATCCACTCCTTAGACTATCTGCGGAGAAAGGACCGGTGATATCAGTGTCTATCACATCATACTGACAGTATTTTATGTATTCAGTATGGACAATGCTGTGAAGTTCCACAAACTCTCGCATTCTTTCACGATAATCTTCTGAAAATATTCG
This sequence comes from Morganella sp. BCCO 40_0007, assembly GCF_032989665.1. Classification (NCBI taxonomy): domain Bacteria; kingdom Pseudomonadati; phylum Pseudomonadota; class Gammaproteobacteria; order Enterobacterales; family Morganellaceae; genus Morganella; species Morganella sp. BCCO 40_0007. The sequence goes on from NZ_JAVBIN010000004.1 coordinate 220,653, forward strand.
TTTTGCCACTCTCATCCTTGTGAGAAGTGTGCAGACTGGTATATCTTATAAATCAGACATTCTCTGCTGCCTGATAAAAGCATTGAGTTGTGATCCGCATTACACTCTTTAATGATATTAAGCAGTTATAGTATTCATAAAGGATAGCGGCGCAAGCCCTGCCAACCCCTTAACCCTTTGAACGGAAGGAGTTTCTTATGGCATATAAACATATTCTGGTCGCAGTCGATCTTTCGCCTGAAAGTGAAGTGCTGGTAAGCAAAGCAGTTTCCATGGCAAAACCTTACGACGCCAAAGTTTCTCTGATCCACGTTGATGTCAATTACTCTGACTTATACACCGGACTTATCGATGTAAATCTGGGTGATATGCAGCAGCGCATTACTGAAGAAACCAGTAATTCACTGAAGAATCTGGCAAAAAATTCCGGTTACGAGATTCAGGAAATGCTCAGCGGCAGCGGTGATCTCGGCCAGGTATTAGTCGATGCCATCAGAAAATATGATATGGATCTGGTTGTCTGCGGACACCACCAGGATTTCTGGAGCAAACTGATGTCTTCCGCCCGTCAGCTGATTAACACCGTTCATGTCGATATGTTAATTGTTCCGCTGCGGGATGATGATAACGCATAATCATCTGCTGAAAAATTATTCATCTGAAATGCCTGCTTATGCAGGCATTTTTTTTGGCTGAAAATGCGGCAGCCGGATCAGTGAAAAAGGTCGTCAATGAATTTTTTTTGTTATATATGAAAAAAACAGCTTGAAAACAGGATATAAACAAGAGATAAATTCAAGTGGTAAATGCAAACACATCTCACATTATTCGAAAAATAAAACAAAAATGTTCGGGATACCTCACAAAGTAACGTAACCCGATATCATTCGTGTCACAGATATGCCGTACGCAGAAATATTCCGGAGAACCTGCCCCGGGAGACAAGTGTGGCCTGCATAACTGCTGCATGAAATGAGAAGGGCATGACAGACAGGAAATCAACATGAGTAACTTTATCTCTTTGGAATCGTTTCTGGAAAGTGTTCAGCGCCGTGACCCGTCACAGCCGGAATTCCTCCAGGCCGTGCGCGAAGTCTTCTCCACACTGTGGCCGTTTCTTGAAAAAAATCCGCAGTACCGTGATCAGAATCTGCTCGCCCGCTTTGTTGAGCCGGAGCGTGTGATTCAGTTCCGGGTGACCTGGGTTGACGATCAGGGTCAGGTGCAGGTAAACCGCGCCTGGCGTGTGCAGTTCAGCTCAGCCATCGGCCCGTTTAAGGGTGGTATGCGCTTCCATCCGTCCGTGAACCTCTCTATCCTCAAATTCCTCGGCTTTGAACAGACACTGAAAAATGCCCTGACCACACTGCCGATGGGCGGCGGGAAAGGCGGCTCTGATTTTGATCCGAAAGGTAAAAGCCAGGGTGAAGTGATGCGTTTCTGCCAGGCACTGATGACCGAGCTGTACCGTCACCTGGGTGCGGATACCGATGTTCCTGCGGGTGATATCGGCGTCGGCGGCCGTGAAGTCGGTTACATGGCGGGGATGATGAAAAAACTGTCCAACAACACCGCCTGTGTGTTTACCGGCAAAGGCCTTTCTTTCGGCGGCAGTCTGATCCGTCCGGAAGCCACCGGTTACGGGCTGGTTTACTTCACTCAGGCCATGCTGGAACGTCACGGTATGAGCTTCGACGGTATGCGTGTTGCGGTTTCCGGCTCCGGTAACGTGGCGCAGTACACCATCGAAAAATGTCTGTCGCTGGGTGCGAAAGTGATCACTGCGTCTGACTCCTCCGGTACTGTCGTCGATGAAGACGGTTTCACCGCCGAAAAACTGGCGCGTCTGACCGAAATCAAAGATCGTTACGGCCGTGTGGAAGAGTATGCAAAAGAGTTCGGACTGGTGTATCTGAAAGGTCAGACCCCGTGGGCTGTACCGGTGGATATCGCCCTGCCGTGCGCCACTCAGAATGAGCTGGATCTGGCAGATGCGGAAGTGCTGATCAAAAACGGTGTTAAAGCCGTGGCGGAAGGCGCAAACATGCCGACGACTATCCCGGCAACCGATGCCTTCCTGGCCGCAAATGTCCTGTTTGCACCGGGCAAAGCAGCGAATGCGGGCGGCGTGGCAACATCCGGCCTGGAAATGTCACAGAACTCCGTCCGTCTCGGCTGGAAACGTGACGTGGTGGATGAGCGTCTGCATCACATCATGCTGGATATCCACAATGCGTGCGTTGAGTACGGCAGTGAGGAAAAACAGACCAACTATGTGCAGGGTGCGAATATCGCCGGCTTTGTAAAAGTCGCTGATGCCATGCTGGCGCAGGGTGTGCTGTAAGTCTGTAAACTGTTACTGAACAATGTCACAGTGTCGAAGGGGGTATGACAAGCGTTACGGAAGTCTCACTTGTTGCCCCTTCGCGAAACGGGAACTGCCCTGTCCCCTTTTCAGATATTATTCAGTGTTATCCCTCTGCTTTCACGCAGGGATAGATATCAAAACGATGATTTTTTGTCTCAACTGCCGCCGCAGCTTTCTGCCCGGCTAACGGCTCCGCATAATCCGGCCGTTTCACCACCACACGACGGGTTGCCAGCGCCAGTGCAGGCGCCAGCAGAAGATCAGCATCCTCATCCGCGCCCACCAGCGACTGAAACACCCGCATTTCTTTCTTCACCAGCGCGCTTTTCTGCCGGTGCGGATACATCGGGTCGAGATAAACCACATCCGGCGGTGGTGTGATATCCGCCAGCGCATCAATCCCGGACGCATGGATAAGGATCATCCGCTCCTGCATCCATTCACCGATTTCACTGTCCCGGTAAGCCCGCTGTAAGCCATCATCCAGCAGTGCCGCAACGACCGGATGGCGTTCAATCATCCGTACCCGGCAGCCCAGCGACGCCAGAACAAACGCATCACGTCCCAGACCGGCTGTCGCGTCCACCACCGACGGAAGATAGGATTTTTTAATCCCGGCAGCCTTTGCCACCGCTTCACCGCGCCCGCCGCCGAAACGGCGCCGGTGTGCCATCGTTCCTCCGGCAAAATCCACACGGATCCCGCCGAGCTTCGGTTCATCACACTTGCGCAGCTCCAGCCCTTCCGCCGTCAGCACCAGCGCCATCAGCGCGGTATCGTCATGTTCCAGACCCCACCGCGCCGCCAATACATCAAGGGCGCAGCTGTCTGCGCCCTGTTCACACTGTAAACGAATCTTCACGTATTACCCGTTGATTCCGTAGCCTTTTAACATCGCATCCAGTTCCGGCTTACGGCCGCGGAAGCGCTCAAACAGGACCATCGGCTCTTCCGAACCACCCCGGCTGAGAATGTTATCCAGGAAAGACTGCCCGGTCACCGGGTTGAAAATACCTTCCTCACTGAAGCGGGAGAACGCATCCGCTGCCAGCACATCCGCCCACAGGTAGCTGTAGTAACCGGCTGCATAACCCCCGGCAAAGATATGACTGAAGGCATGCGGGAAGCGGTTCCACGGCGCAGCAGGCACCACAGAGACTTTCTCTTTCACGGACATCAGTGTCGGCATTACCTGCGCGCCGGTTGCCGGGTCATATTCCGCATGCAGACGGAAATCAAACAGACCGAACTCCAGCTGGCGCAAAATAAACATCGCAGACTGATAATTCTTCGCCGCCAGCATGTTATCGAGCAGTGACTGCGGCAGCGGCTCACCGGTTTCATAGTGACCGGAGATAAAGGCCAGTGCCTCCGGCTCCCAGCACCAGTTTTCCATAAACTGGCTCGGCAGTTCGACCGCATCCCACGGCACACCATTGATGCCGGAGACATCCGCCACATCAATCTGTGTCAGCATATGATGCAGACCGTGTCCGAACTCATGGAACAGTGTCAGCACTTCATCATGGGTAAACAGCGCCGGTTTGCCGCCGACCGGTTTGTTAAAGTTACAGGTCAGATACGCGACCGGTTTTTGCAGTGAATTATCTTTATGGCGCATACGGCCGATGCAGTCATCCATCCACGCCCCGCCGCGTTTGTGCTCGCGGGCATACAGATCCAGATAGAAACTGCCGCGTAATTCACCGTTCTTATCAAATAAATCAAAGAAACGAACATCCGGATGCCAGGTTTCCACCCCGAAACGCTCTTTGGCGGTGATCCCGTAGATCCGGCGGATCACTTCAAACAACCCGCTGATCGCTTTCTCTTCCGGGAAATACGGACGCAACTGCTCATCACTGACCGAGAACAGATGCTGTTTCTGTTTGTCGGCAAAATAGGCCATATCCCACGGCTCGAGTTTATCAACACCGTAATGTTCTTTGGCAAAGGCGGCCAGCTGAGCGACTTCCTGCTCACCCTGATGATGGGCGCGTTCCGCCAGATCATTCAGGAAATCCAGCACCTGCTGCGGGTTTTCCGCCATTTTGGTGGCAAGGGATTTTTCCGCGTAGTTTTTAAAGCCGAGTAACTGTGCCAGTTCATGACGAAGCGCCAGGATCTCCGCCATCACACTGCTGTTATCCCACTTGCCGCCGTTCGGCCCCAGCTCGGAAGCACGGGTACCGTAGGCTTCGCTCATCTCTTTGCGCAGTTCGCGGTTATCCGCGTAAGTCATCACCGGCAGATAGCTCGGCATATCCAGGGTAAACAGCCAGCCCTTCTCACCTTTGGACTCCGCCAGTGCCTGTGCAGCGGCAACCGCACTCTCCGGCAGACCGGCCAGCATGCTTTCATCGGTGATGAGCTTGCTCCAGCCCATAGTTGCATCCAGCACATTATTACCGAACAGCGACCCCAGCTCGGACAGACGGGCCGAAATCTCACCGTAACGCTTCTGTTTCTCCGGTGGCAGACCAATACCGGATAACTCAAAATCACGCAGGGAATTTTCCACTGACTTGCGCTGCGCCTGAGACAGTGACGCAAACGCAGGGCTGTTTTTCAGTGATTTATACGCGTTATACAACCCCTCGTGCTGACCCATCCAGGTACTGAACTCAGACAGCAGCGGCAGGCACTGCTCATAGGCTTCGCGCAGTTCAGGGCTGTTTTTGACCGAATTCAGATGACCGACCGGCGACCAGACACGGGATAATTTATCGCCGGCTTCCGCCAGCGGAACACACACATTTTCCCATGTAAAATCAGGTGCATGACTCACTACCTGCTCTACCGTCTGACGATAATTATCCAGCGTTTCTTTCACCGCAGGCACAATACATTCCGGATTGATGGCAGAAAATGCCGGTAACTGATTCTGGGTCGGGGTAAGCAAAGGGTTCATCATAAACCATCCTGTTGGCTGCTGGTGCACGTCCGCCGCGGCGCACATACACATGAAAAATGAATACTGAAACTCTCTATAAGATGGGGACACACACCGGCAAGTTCAATGATTTTTCGTGTTATTAAGCTGATTAAAAATCATTCCCGTAAAAAATCGCACGATACTGATGTACCTCAAAGGAAAAAACGAGAGAGAACTTTTGAATCCCTGCCGGAAAGCGTATACTGTGCAACCTCAAAACGGAAGATCATCGTCCCCGGTGGGGCGGCCGGACTTCAAATCCGGTTGGGGCCGCCAGCGGTCCCGGGCAGGTTCGACTCCTGTGATCTTCCGCCAATCAGGTTCAACACTCCTCTCCTGACATCAATTATCCCTTTATATTTCAATACAAAGTCATCATTATCACTCAACTAAGTTCAACTGAAGTCAATCCACATCAACCCCTATGAGGGGGTGTAAAACAGGGGTGTATTTCGGTATGGTATACCGACACCCCCAAATCATCTTTTTCTTTTGTAATACACAGTGTGCCCGGAGGTTTTGAACATGGCCCTCACTGACATAAAAATTAAGACAGCGAAACCACTGGAGAAACCTTACAAACTCTCTGATAGTGGAGGCCTTTACCTGCTTGTAAACCGTAATGGATCTAAATACTGGCGATTGAAGTACCGGTTTGCCGGTAAAGAAAAAATGCTCTCCATTGGAGTGTACCCGCAAGTCACACTTGCTGAAGCCAGAAATCACCGCGATGAAGCCAAAAAATTACTGGCACAAAACAAAGATCCGAGCGAAGAAAAACAATTAGCTAAACTGGAAAAATACTTATCTTCAGAAAGTACCTTTGAAGCCGTAGCTCGTGAGTGGCACACATCAAAAGCAGATCGCTGGTCACTACGCTATCGTGATGAAATCATCGATACCTTTGAAAAAGATATTTTCCCATACATCGGCAAGCGCCCCATAGCAGACATAAAACCTCTGGAGCTTCTGGAAACGCTGCGTAAGATGGAAAAGCGCGGTGCCTTAGAGAAGATGCGGAAGGTGCGTCAGCGCTGCGGAGAGGTCTTTCGTTACGCAATCATCACGGGCAGAGCTGAATACAACCCTGCACCAGATTTAGCTACTGCTCTAACCCCACCAAAGAAACAGCACTTCCCATTCTTAACCGCTGAAGAACTGCCGTATTTCCTGAATGACTTAGCTGGATATACAGGAAGTGTGATTACTAAAACAGCCACTAAAATTATTTTACTGACAGCTGTACGTACACAAGAGCTCCGTTTTGCCCGTTGGCAGGATATTGATTTAGAGAAAGGGATTTGGGAGATCCCTGCTGAAGTGATGAAGATGAAACGACCACATGCTGTGCCGTTATCGAAACAGGTGATCGAACTATTTAACTCACTTAAACCTCTATCAGGGCATTATGAGCTCGTGTTTATAGGCCGTAACGACCATAGAAAGCCAATCAGCAAAGAGAGCGTGAATCAGGTTATTGAGTTACTAGGGTATAAAGGAAGGCTTACAGGACATGGCTTCCGCCACACAATGAGTACAATTTTGCATGAGAGGGGATATAACTCTGCCTGGATTGAAACTCAGCTCGCGCATATCGACAAGAATGCGATCCGTGGTACGTATAATCATGCTCAGTATATGGATGGGCGAAGAGAAATGATGCAGTGGTATGCAGACTACATGGACGAGTTGGAGGACAGTTTGGATAATGTTGTTAATTTGAATTTTAAGTAATATTTAATAGCCATCTTTACGTCTGAACGTAAAGATGGCTATTGTGATGTGCTTTATTTTTTTATATTATAAAATATATAAGGTATTTAAGCAGTATGGATAAAGATCTCTGAAAGAGAATGGGACTTTTTGTTGGGATACTTACAAAATCAATACATATCCAGTGACCTCGGAGGAAGAAGCGGATTCCGTGAAGCGGCTGGAAAAGTTAAGAAATCGACAGGCAAAAGGAAAGGCTGAGTAACGTAAGTCTGGGGTGAATTGATTAAATAATGCACAGGTTAGTGAGGTGGCTGCGGAACGGTGGATACAGTCTGTTTTCCCTCAGGATTCACTGATTTACCCACAGAATTTCTGGAAAAAATGCCCTGCTCTGCTCTTCCTGTCAATGCTATACGTTTTACCGGACAGTTCGGTAAATCGGTTCTGAAATCAGTTTACCGGCTTCCGGCGTGTAATGGATACCGTCAGCAGTACGCAGAACAATCCCGTTTTATGCGATCTGTTGTTCTCGTTGTTCACTCTCTGCGAGAAAGTCTAAGTGAAGTAATTTGGCTTTAAACTGCTCGTCACCCAGTGAGATTCTCCAGCGTTTCTCCATAAACTCGAACAATGCGAGACCTCGGGAAAGAATAGTCTCAGGTAGCCATTCCTCTAACTGAGCAATTTCATTTTCGGCTGCTGAACCGTTGTAATAACCAATGCCTGAACCATTATTCTTCTTGTCATCGAATCCATCGTTTTGCAGGCTGGAGTTTTTTGCTCGGCTCAATGGTACTAAGTTGCCTAGGGAGTTAGCTAACCATGTAGTTTGCTCTTTGGTCAAATTTCCGAAGCGATCCTGCCAATATTGGTTAGAAGGTGTCTGTGGGAATATATGCTCAATGGTGATCTTATCTTTGCTTGTCGCTTTGAGATCATTCCAACCAAGTTTCATGGTTTCTTGTTTGCCACGTTTGGTTAGCCAAGCGTCATATTCAAACAAGAAGTAACGCAAGCCATCCCATTTAAAGAAACCTTGTTCTCCTAACTCATACTTTTCTGCAATGTAGCTGTAAAACCGAGCTGGGTCGTAGTAGTAATCGGCCCATTCATTGAATGTACCGATGACTGAATTGATGGTTCGATTGCCTTTCAATAACTCTCTTGCCATACCAAAAAACTCAGAATCGCCAGTATTAGAACGACGATGACATAGCGAAAATAGGGTGAAGTTATAGCGCTCCGCTGCTGAAAGTAGGTCGTTAATCTCTTCCAACGGCTGCCTGGATACAAACGCGGCGAGCAGGAGAGGTCTGAATGAACGGAAGCTTAGACGTTGCAATCTATCAAGTAGCAACTTGTTCTTATCGTCATTTGTAGTGGTTTAATAAATTTGGCCACCTGAACAGAGGTGATATGCTCACCTCAGGACAACACAGGTGCTTTAATGAAAAAACGAAATTTCAGTGCAGAATTCAGACGTGAATCCGCTCAGTTAGTGGTGGATCAGAACTATACGGTTGCAGATGCCGCAAACGCCATGAATGTCGGACTTTCCACTATGACTCGGTGGGTAAAGCGGTTACGGGATGAACGTGCCGGCAAAACACCTAAAGCCTCCCCTATCACTCCGGAGCAAATTGAGATACGTGAGCTGAAGAAAAAACTCCAACGTATTGAAATGGAAAATGAAATATTAAAAAAGGCTACCGCGCTCTTGATGTCAGATTCCCTGAACAATGCTCGATAATCGGGAAACTCAGAGCGCATTATCCTGTGGCCACGCTTTGCCACGTGTTCGGGATTCACCGCAGCAGCTATAAATACCGGAAAAACCGTCCTGACAAGCCAGATAGCAGGCGAGCCGTATTACGTAGTCAGGTTCAGGAATTGCACGGTCTCAGTCATGGCTCCGCTGGTGCAAGAAGTATCGCCACGATGGCCACACTCAGGGGCTTCCGGATGGGGCGATGGCTTGCCGGCCGTCTCATGAAGGAGCTGGGGCTGGTAAGTTGTCAGCAACCTGTTCACCGATATAAACGTGGGGGACACGAGTATATTTCTATCCCGAATCACCTCGGACGTCAGTTTGCAGTGACAGAGCCTGACCAGGTATGGTGCGGCGATGTGACGTATATCTGGACGGGTAAACGCTGGGCTTACCTTGCAGTGGTACTCGATCTGTTTGCGCGGAAACCCGTGGGGTGGGCAATGTCGTTCTCTCCGGACAGCAGGCTGACCACCAAAGCACTGGAAATGGCATGGGAAAGACGCAGTAAGCCATCCGGGGTCATGTTCCACAGTGATCAGGGTAGTCACTATACAAGCAGGCAGTTCAGGCAGTTACTGTGGCGATACCGGATCAGGCAAAGTATGAGCAGGTGCGGAAACTGCTGGGATAACAGTCCGATGGAGCGCTTCTTCAGGAGCCTGAAAAGCGAGTGGATGCCGGTGACCGGTTACACCAGCTTCAGTGAAGCTGCTCATGCAATAACGGATTATATCGTCGGGTATTATAGCGAACTCAGGCCGCACGAATATAACGGTGGATTACCACCAAGCGAATCGGAAAACCGATACCGAAAAAACTCTAAAACCGTGGCCAGTTTTAGTTGACCACTACATTCTCTGCCTATGCCCGGAATGAGTGGGCGGTGGTAATGAAAGATACTCCCCCTGCACTGGTACGTGCATTTGCTTTACGTCTGCGTGAGCTTGAGATTAAGGGGGAAGAACACCCTCACACTATTCTGATTCAGGAGCTGGGCGAGAATGTACTGACACAGAGCCAGTATTACGCATTCAACATGGAAAATGAGCCGGTGATTTCACAGATTGGCCTTCATCGCCCGGCACTCACCGGCGTAGACATGAAGCTCTTTAAAAGTCCTGCCCTCAGAATGGCGCGAGCTAAAGCGCTGGCACAGAAGAAACAACCGCAGGGGGTGAAGTCATGATGCGCTGTCCGTACTGCAAACAAGCGGCCCATGTTCGCACCAGTCGTTACCTGTCGGATAACGTCAAACAGAGCTATCTCCAGTGCGTGAATGTTTTCTGCTCCGCGACGTTTCGCACCATCGAATCTATCGATGAGGTGATACGGCCACCGGCGGAGGAAAAGCCAGAACCGGCGCAGGCAGCGCCAGTGACACAGCCCCGAATTCTGGATTGCGCTCGCTCATCGCTGCGCCACTGATTCAGGAGAAAAGAAATGATACGAGCACCACTGGAGCAGGTCTTTGAAACCTGTCAGAAGAATAAATCGGACTGGATGAGCAGCAAGTCAGCACTGGCACGGGCTGAAATGGCGCTAAAAGAACATGAACTGACCTGTACCCGTTATGAACCTGACGCTGTACAGGCGCTGCGTGATGATATTGACCTGAAAAATGGGCAGTGAACCAGTCTGCCGGTCAGTACATCCGGTCACATGAAGCCGTGCAGCGTGTCAGCATGCGTCGCCAGCTCCACGCCTTTATGCAGGTAAGTGGCGACGCGCTGGTCGCAGCGCTGGCACCGGAATTAATGCACCTCAGAGAGCAGCCTGAAATCGTCAGAGAATGGGCTCTCGACCGGGCGGCCGCCAGCGTTCGCGAAGCGCTATCGGTTTATCTGGCCAGCGGAAGAGATATTCATTATGCAGAGGATGAGCGGGATATCCTGACGTCCATCGGGTTCCGGTCTGACAGAGCGTCCAGAGAAGACCGCCGGGCAAAATATACACCTGAACAGAGTCAGATTTTCATATGCCGACAGGCCGCGCAGACTCGCAAAAAATCCGCATAAAATGCCCCGAAAATACCCGTCTTTTTAATAAAAATAGCCATGCATGCATATGCTGCATGGCTTTGCATGCAAAACCCTGAATTTTCCACACCCCGCCGCACCAACACTGGCGCGGCATGAGCCCTTCCATGCATCTGCATTAAAAGCGCCTCCAGAAGCGGGCAGGCGAGGAGGGGATAGCATTGCGCGCTGTCAGTGATACCAAATTTCTCATACTGTACTTGCATAGTGGAGGTTGGTTAAACATTTAGTCATAAAAAGAGTAAAAACCCATGGCAATTATAATTAAATGAAATTTTAAAAGGTATGTTGAATGCACAATATATTTAATCAAGATTTTAAATAGTCACTGAGATATCTGAAACCAACTAAACACCTACATTAATAACATGGTATCAAAATTAATTATTGATACCATATCAATAAACACTTCAATTCCAATTAAACCACTTTGTCAAAACAATGATTACATAGCCCTTGTTTCGTATAAGCGGGATGGTTTGTATCTACAGGTTTTTTACAGGCCGCGTGAGGACATATAAAAGCCTCTCCAATTTCCATCATAAACTGCTGAAAAAAGGAATCCTCTAAAGAAATTCGTCTGATATCTCTTAACTCTTTTACACCTAGTTCATTGAGAACAGAAGTATCTAATTTACTCTTGGTTATGTTTAATGAGTTATAGCACCCATAATCAACTGAGTAAACATTATAAGAAACCCCCGCATGGTCTTGATGTGAGTACCCGCTCTTTCTAAGGTGTATAACTCTAAAATCAATAAGATTCTGAATGTGTTTATTATTTGAGTACTTCTCTGGAATGAGGAAGTGCATGGATTTCTTTTTCTCAATAACTTCCTGAACAATCTGAGTTAAAAGATTCCTTTCAATTTCATTTTTATCAACTTGCTCTTTCTTATCTTTTTCATACCACTCAGCATTAGCAGCACGTAAATTTTTAACACTAATTCTTAAAGCTGTAGATGTGGATGATAGCATGAATCTATCATAGCTATTCAAAAAGAGATTCATAAAATCTCTAGGAATACCAGCGCAAGCAATTAATATTTCATTCAGCGCAACATTGGCAAATAAGATATTTATAAAACTTTCTTTAGTTTTCTTTTCTTTTTTTATTAATGCATCAACTTCTTTTTTATCGATTGAAGATAAATGTTTGTATAAGAGATCATTAAAGAAATCACGAGTTTGATTTTTGTTTACCTCGAACACATATCTTAAATCCAGATGATAACCAAAAACATCACCGCCATCCTCTAACCCATAAAACTTATTATCATTTTTAAATCCAAGATTTGTTCTATTGGGTATCGCTGCTATCTTTGTAACCACATTAATAGCTGAAAATGTTTTCTTTATTATTTCAGCTAGCGCAGGTTGAGTATCTTTAGATATTTCAGACCATTCATCAAGCATGACCATGATGAATCTTAGATCCAAAGAAGAAATAATTTCCTCAATGACATTTGTCATATGAAGAATAGATATATGCATTCTTAATTCTGTTTGCTTTGTTTCTTTTGTTGAACTACCAACACTAGCTTTTAAATTGGGGCTTTTCGATATTTCAACACCACCATTAATACTTTTTACCTCCTCTTCAGAAACGGTCAAATCGCTCGTTTTCTTTAACTCTCGCCCATCAAATTCAAGGTATAACTCAGAGAATAGTTTTTTTAAATGCTCAAATTTTGATTCAAATAACATATCATTTTTAGAATCAAATTCATTAGCCTCTAAAATCTGAGGTAAATTTTGATACAGATTAAATGAAACTTCTTGCATTATGTACTTAAAGATTAGTACAGCATTAACATCCTGACTATCTGAACTCGTAGATATAAGAGGGATAATCCTTCTCAAATCAATATAAACTGGAAATATTTTATCACTAGAAAAATTATTCATTATTTCTTCTGACAATGCTTTCAGCAAATGCGTTTTACCCGACCCCCTTCTGCCGTATATAACACTATTATTGACATTGTTGATATTTCTAATATTTTCCCCGCCTGAATAAAGCTCAAGATAGCTACTATAATCTATCTTTTCCGCCCTTATATTATTAGCAAGCTTACTAATGCAATTCCTGATTTCAATTTTTTTAATACTCATTTTAATTTTTCACTCCCAGAAAATTACTGTACCAATTCATCATTGTTCTACGCCCTTCAAGATATTGCGCATGGTTGTAAGTCCCCCGAATACTGTTTTTATCAACATGTGCCAATTGCATTTCTATCCATGAACTCTCGTATCCCTGCTCATGTAGTATTGTTGATAAAGTATGTCTAAAACCGTGTCCAGTAATTCATCCACCATATCCAATACGTTTTATAACCTGATTTATACTCGCCTCACTCATAGGCTTGTTCGGATCGTTCCGCCCCGGAAAAACATAACGATAGTTCCCTGTCATGATCTTGAGTTCATTGAGTAAATCTAACGCCTGAACAGACAATGGCACAAGATGTGATCTGCGCATTTTCATCCTTTCAGCGGGAATTTCCCAAATAGCGTTATCTAGATCAAATTCTGACCATAATGCCGCACGTAATTCGAGGGTTCTCACACCCGTAATCATTAGTAATTTCGTGGCAATCAGGACAAGCCGACTTCCGGTGTATCCGTTTAAGGCGCGAAGAAAATCTGGTATCTCATCAGCCTTTAGGAACGGGAAGTGATTTGATTGGTGTACTTCGAGAGCGCTGGAGAGATCAGCCGCAGGATTGTACTCCGCCCTACCCGTTGCAATTGCGTAGCGAAACACTTCGGAGCAACGCTGCCGTACTTTACGCATTTTCTCCAACGCACCACGTTTCTCAATTTTACGCAGTACGTTCAGCAGCTCTAGCGGTTTAATCTCTCCCACTGGCCTTGTTCCGACATAAGGAAAAATGTCGTTCTTAAATGCTTCCATGATGTCAGAGGCATAACCTGCCGACCATTTGGCAGACTTCATCTGATGCCACTCTGTCGCTATCTTTTCAAACGCGCTTTCAGACTCGGTTTGCAAAGCAATCTTCTGCTCTTTTCGAACCTCACTCGGATTCTTTCCTTCCGCGACCAGTTTTCGGGCATCGTCACGACGGGAACGGGCATCTGCAAGTGTGATCGTCGGATACACACCCAGCGAGATCATTTTGGGTTTACCGGCAAAACGATAACGGAACCGCCAGCTCTTGCTTCCATTAGGTTCTATAAGCAATGACAGCCCTTGCCCATCTCCAAGTGTATAGGCTTTAGCTTCAGGCTTAGCGCGGCGAATCTACATATCGTTTAAAGGCATGTGTATAGGAATCCAAGACCGAACAGGAACATATACACAATCCTATACACATTCCGTATCGGATTCTACTGGATGGTTACGGACAGCAACGGACTAAAATGAAATAAAATCTTTATAAATCAGGGTGGTTATGGATGAATACGGACGTTTGGGGAGGTTAAAATGGTGCCGATAATAGGAATCGAACCTCCGACCTTCACATTACGAATGAAAGCAACACCCAATTATGCCTATATAATTCTGGTCTCTGATGGAAAACAGTTGTCCAGGGTCAATGCTGCCGATCATCACAAAGTGCCGGAAGCAAAGTGACTCAGCTCCATGATTACTCACGGGACTCCGCAATACGCGCCTGTAGCCAGGTTTCAACCTCGCTTATAAAAGTCGGAAGATATTATTCAGCCGCTTAAATAGAATAAGGCCCGGCGGGCCTTATTCCATATTAAGATTACTCAGAAGTTATATCTGATGCCAAGCATGGCGGCACTGTCGTTATAGCCATTATCACCAACCTGAACACCCACATTTCCCCATAAATCCAGGTGTGGGTTGATTTGTCCTTCCAAGCCAATTTTTACTTCCCCCAGGTTCTTTGTTCCTTTCTGAGAGATATTTACACCGTCCATTTTGGTGGAAAAATTACGGGTGTTATGGACCCAGTTTGCTTCAATAAACGGCTGGAACTCTCTGTTTTTTGCGTCATCTTCACGGGTGTGCCCTTTGAGGTAAGTACGCATTCCGAGACGAGTCTGAATATTCCCGTCACCCTCATTTTCAACATGAGTACCGTTCTTTTCCCTATGCTCACCAGCCCTGACATTCATGAAAGTAATTTGTGCCTGAGGCTGGATAAACCATTCATTACGGGAACCTTTGCTGCCGGTGAACTCCGTTAACTTCTGAGTATAACCGGTTTCAGCGGATGCTGTCAGACCCCGGGAACGATATGACTCTGTTTCCTGAGATTCACCGTTTACTTCATTGTTAAACCAGTTGAATTGTAACCAACTGTCCAGATATAAACCATTTTCGCCGGTACCATTAGCATACCATGTTGCATAAGTACCAATACTGTATCCATTTACAGAACCTCTGGATTTATAGTCGGTAACCGATGAGTTAGTATGACTGTTCTCATGACCATAGCCGGCCATTACACCTAAACGCCAGCGATTAAAACCGTCAGATGACCATTGGGCAATATCACCACCGAGCTGCATAACATAGCGGTTACTCTGTGTTTTCAGCTGTCCGCTGTTATCGCGCCAGTTGTTATGTCCGCCGAGCTGACGCATCCACATGCCGGTCACTTTTTCTTCACCGGTAAGCGCATCGGTATACTGAGTTTCACCCAAACGGTCATGAAGCCGCGTATTAAACATGGAATTAGCTGCGGCCAGATTTCCGGTGTAACTGGCAGCTTCCGGCCGAACTTTATGAGTCGGATTAGGTTCCGGATTAGGTTCAGGGTTAGGTTCTGGTACATAACTGGTCAGGTACCAGTTACTGTCTTTTTTGATAAGGTCGTAATCGTATGCACCCGCAACAATACGGCCTTTCTTTTCGAATACTCCATCTGAAAGCCCTGTGACACTAATGAGCTCTATACCATTGAGTGTTGCATCCCCCTGTCCGCCCAGGTTCCTTACTGACACCATCGTGTGACCTGAAGTATTTCCATTAACAATCATTTTATCTGAAAGAGAATTATCTGCGCCCAAAACCGTATTGAAAATGATAGTAGCTTTATCTTTTTCACTGGCTCCCGCATAATTTCCATCAATAAATAACCGATTACCTGCTACGGAATCAGCACTCCCCAAATAAACCTCGCCGTTCTTTAACTCTAAATTACTAATAGTTGAGGATGATGTCATTACCCAGCGGGCCGATTCACCATTAAGCTTCAGATTAACAATTCCCCCCTTGTTATCCTGATAATACTTTGCTGAGCCTTTCCAAACTGAATCATTTAAAAGCTCAATATCAGCAAGGGAATTCTCGGTTTTGGTAATAATATCACCTTCCCAATAAGCATTATCAACAAACATATTTAATGAGGCATTTTTTCCCTGATAATCAAGAACCCGTATATCACCATAAGCCTGAGAATCTCCCGCAATCTGCATTGTCAAATTTGTATCTTTGGCTGTAGCAGCATCGTCTTTTACGGAAACAATAGCTAAACCTGAATCACCTTTAACATATGAGTTATCATTTACACTAAATTTTGCGTCAGTATTAGATTGATAAATTACCCACTCACCGGCTGAAACAAAAGTTTTTTTAAGCTTAACTATTGCATCATGGTCAATAATATCTGAATCATTGGGAGACAGAATGTTAAATGCTGAGTTACTGTCACTGTTTGAATAAACATGACTGTTATTTAGTTCTATTTCCCCCCCTCCACGAATACGGAAGGCCTCAATATTACCCTCAGTGTTTATAGTAAAATTATTTCCGGTAAATATCGTATTCGCAGTATCGTTAATACCGGGATCATCCCAGTCTGTATGGTTTAAATAAACAGCAATTGCAAATCTGCCATCTTCTGATTTAGCATTCAGAGTTGTATTTTTCAGTTCCATGGACGTTTTCCAGTCGTATCTCCCTGATAATGCTACGGCAATGCTTGAGTTTGTATTATTACTGCCGGTTGTGTAGTCAATAATGGTATCTGACACTGATATATTTCCGGTATCTACAGCTTTTAATACAGTTTGTCCATAATTACTCTGTAAATGACTACTGTAAATATCAATGAAACCATCACCGGGGGCGTAGAATACAGCAGAGTTGGCCGAGTTATTTACATCAGATATAACTTTACTGCCTGATAAAATTAATCTGGCATTTTGCTGAGACTCAAATGCGTTGATATAGCCATTAGCAATATCATTAGTAACATAAACAGAGCTATCCGTAATTGTCACTGGTGTGTTACTTGCAAACAAAACCCTTCCCGTATTAGAGGATAACTCACTATTTTTAATAGATACGTCACCGCCCCCCCAACTTTGAATAAGAAATTTATTTTCACTGCTATCGGCAGACCCTGAAATATTTAATTTAGCACCATCAACATAAAGGCTACCTCCTTCACTTACATTAAGAGCATGCCCATATAAAGGAAAAGTATTTACATTATTATCATATGAATAGTTATACTCCCCCCCGGTAATATTAAGTTTCCCCTGGTGTACATCTATGCCATATGAATTATTTTGATTTACTCCTGAAGCATTAACCTTACTATTAACAAGGTTTAATTCTGCGTTTTCACCTTTAATTGAAATGGCTGTAGAACCATTGTTAATATTAATAGACTCATTATCAATAACTTCCTTTGAATTATTAACATCAATAGGTGATGTTATTTCCGCATGTGAAACGGAAGAAAAAGAAATAAAGAAAACAATGGGTATTTTAATGCACTTCATCATTTACTCCGAAAAGGTATAAATAAAAATCGGTTGAAATATTATAAACAATTCATTCATGATTTTACGGTTATTATTGAAAATGATCGTTATCATAAATAAATAAATAAATAAATATGATTTAATGCATAGGATGCATTTACTGAAGAATCTTCATGAACATTAATAATACCCTGTTCACTTACCTTCCTGGTATTTACCATTTCATTGAAAAGTATTTACTGGCGGATTCCCCCTCTGTTTCATACATGCGTAGAAAAAATTCAGTAGGAGTCATATTAAATACTGATATAATATTAAAAAACATAGTTATTGACATATCACTCTTTCCTTTCTCATAACGGGATATCTGCTGTTGACTAATTCCAATCTCAACCCCCAGATCAATTCCACTCATGTTTTTTTCTTTTCTTAATTCTCTTATCAATTTACCGACATCATTCAGCAGAATATGATTACTATCCATAATACCCCCCATTAAGTCATAATATGACTTAGATATAATAAATATTATAATCTGACAGGAAGTCATCGAAAATGACATTATCTACTTTTAATATGAAGAGAATATCTGTCAGACAGTTACCCTGTATAACTTCAGTAAGAAACTTACTGATAAAGGTTATTTATTTACAACAAGCAGGCCCGACAAGGGCCTGCTTGTTGATATCAATCAGAATAACTTTTTCTGACAAACCACATAATTTTTTTCCTTTATATTATTTCCACCAACCGTCCCATAAGGAGTACCTGCAAACATTTCTACCTTAATATATCCGCCATTGGAAGTTGTAGTAGAGGTAATATAATAGAGATTACTACCGCTACTACTTTGTGTTTTGAAACCAGCACCAGGGTAATTACTTAGTGTTCCCCATTCATCCCAAATTCGCCCATTCATTTTTCTCCACTGTGATGTTAGTTCATCTTTTGACGGGAGATAATAATTATTGCCTATAAAGTTGGCGCAATAATCACTTGCTTCAGCTGGAGTGAATTGTTGATCTCCAGAATTTTTAAACCAGAAATAAAGCTTAAACTTATAGACTGCCTCTGAGCCATTTATTTTTGACTTTACTTTAATCTCTACGTCACGACTTGTTTTAGTAGGCTCACTTAAAAATTTTACTTTACCATTATCCAGAGAAAACCAATCTGCAGATGTAGTCCACTCTAAACTCGATGGCTCTGAATTTGTTTTTAATGTGAAAGTAGCGCCATTAAACCCTGACCATGGAAAAGTTCTTGGATACTCACCAATTGGCATTGAAGTAAGTTGCGGACCACTTACTTTTATACCAGTAAATTTAACAGCATCTGTAAACGTAATTTTATCCTGAATACTCCCGTTATCATTGCTTGCTATAATAGTAAAGTCACCAGATACAGAACTCGTAAATTCAGCCACAATAATACCATCATTATCTGACCTGATCTGAGGTTGATATATTATTGACTCGTTATCTGCTGATAAATTGATAAGCTGATCTTTTACAGGATTCCCATTACTATCTTGAATTTTATATTTTATAATATTTTTACTTCTACCGTCTGAAACCTGATTATTTTTAAGAATAGAGTGCTCTGTAATTTTAGATGATATTGCATCAGGCTGTAGCTCTATACTTACCTTGAGTCCCCCAATACTGCTACCACTAAACTCAGGATAAAAAATATAATTACCAGAAATTTTTCCTTTTACTGTAGTCGTGTAATGTCCTTTATTATTTGCAACTTCTCTTATTTCACTTATAGTCAAATTATTACTGACATCTCTATTTTTACTATCATATTCAGCTCTGAATGAAATTTTATCCGCCAGCCCACTCAGCACTGTTCCATCCGAATCTTTCAACGTTAATTCAAGTGTTGATAGTGATGTATTATCTGCAACAATTGATGCTGGATTAGCAGATAGAGACGATTTATCTGAATCTGGCATGGTATCACTAATTTTGATCGTCGCAGGTCGAAGATTTACTTTTCTTACAACAGGGGTTAGTTTAACAGTCTCTGTGGCGTGTCCTGAATATACAGTTAATTCAAATGTACCAACATCCTTACGGATCAACTCGGACACTTTAGCTTCAACTATTCCTTCAGATTTAAGTACAATATCTGATACTGGAATATCTGTTTTTTTCCCTGAAAGGTCCACAATTGAAAGTGTAAGGGTCTGCTTACTCTGCCCATCCGCAGGAAGTACGCTGCTCTCTGGAGTGAAAATACTTTTTTCCACACTAACCACGGGTTCCTGCACAATAATCTGAATATTGCTTTGTTCAGAACGGTTTCCCTTCCTGTCCACTGCCACACCGCTGACAGTGTAACTGTTAGAAGCCTCCAAACCTGAGCGATAAGCCGGCATCACCACCGCCCAGTCACTCCCGTCCTGTACTATTTTGCCTCCTGCAGCGATGAGCGGGGAAGCCGACCAGTCAATGCGCTCCAGGCCGTACTTGCTGTTGACGGATACCCCCAGAGACTTCTGCTCACCGGCATATCCCGTCACCAGGTCAGCCGTCTTCAGGCTGATAACCTCTTTCTTTCGGTATTCCAGCACAATGTTGTTGTTACGCTCTACCAGGTCATAACGGCTGCCGGCCAGGCTGCGCATGGCCGCTACTGCACCAGGATTAATCTGCTGCTGCCACGGTACGCCGAGCTGATATGTTATATCCATACTGAAACGGGTATCATTTTTCCCGGACTGCCCCCGGCGCTGTTCAGCACCAAACGTTAGCAGGGGAACAGGAGTGTAGTTAACCCCGGCAGTGACAGCGTTCGGATTCTTCTGGCGATTATCACGGCCAAACAGTGCCACTTCATCGCCGTAATACTGCTCATACATCAACTTTCCGCCAAGTTGTGGCAGTGACGGCAGCCAGTACAGTGCCCGGACATCCCATCCGTTTGCCGGACGTTCTTCATAATCTTCCGTGTCCGGTGAATTTTTCCACGTTGTCAGTCGATGGTAAGTGTTAACACCCAATTTAAGAAAATCACGCTGATATTCTCCTCCTAACCCCATTCTGGCATGGCCTCTCGACAGGTCGTAGTCAAAAAAGGTGTTTGCGCCCAGCATCCAGTTGTCACCGGAAAACCAGCGATATCCCAGCCCCAGATTAGCCTGAGTCCTGTCATCAGTCCGGTGGATGCTACCCTGAGTAAAAACAAGCTTGTCCTTTTGTTCGTACAAAGGGACAAGCAGGTCCAGTTGTGAGTTTTTCAGGGAAAAGTTTTTATCCGTATCAAGCTGCACCCGGGCAGTGCCGAACCGGCTGAGCCATTGCTGAATTTCATCGCCGGCTGCTCCTGTGACCACCCCGCGGGCCAGAGAAGCGGCGGTGTCCATGTCAGGGTTATTTTGCAGGAACCGCCCGGTTCCGGAAACGAAAGCTGCTATTTTTTGTTCTGAGTCCGTAACAGGAGAGGACACAGACAATTGTTTTCCGGAAACAGGAACGAGAATATATTTTCCTTGCGGTAACAGAGCTGCTGTATCGAATTGTGAATAAGAAAAATTAAGTGATTTCAGCTTTTCAGCAGAAGTATGGTACCGGGAAGCCAGCGTAGCTAATGTTTCACCAGATGAAATAGCATGCCACTGCACAGGTTTTTCCGCAGGCAGTAAATCAGCAACCTCCGTTTTTGCAATTGCAGGAGAAATTACGGCTGAGAAAGGAAATAATATCTGTATAACGATATTCAGCCATACGACCAGCTGAATCGATTTTCTAGATTGAATCGCAGGTTTATCTATTAGTTTTTTTTTCATAAAAGTCACGGTGTTATTGGCATCTTCCAGTAACTAAGATTGAATTATTGAACAAAAATGATATTAGGGACTAATTATCTTGCTTAATGTGGTATATATCGAAACAAAATATGGCAGGAAAATATACAGTAAGTAAAACCACATGAAAAATTGTTATTAACGATCGATGCCACCAATATGATAGATAAAAACTATCATAAACAAAATATCGATCGTTTTTATCGATCTATTATGCAGTTATGCGGGAATAGGTGAGGCATTTGATTCCGTACAGCAGTTCATCGGTTCACCCATGAACTTTTCCGAATCCTATACCGGGGGAAAGAAAAACTATTTTTAGCAATTGAGGTTTCGAGCAAAGAAAACTTGATTTGGATGATGAAAGGAGTAACAAATACTCATATTTATATCAGCTCAAATACTTTTCATATAAATACATTGTATAAGCCGACTGACCGTTTTCCTGCAGCTAGAATTTATTTCATAAAATCAGAAGATCATTTTGGGTCGGCGACATTGGTGCTGATATCGAACAACACGGGTTTAAGCCAGCGCCAGTGAATGACGCCAGCTTCTCGGAGCTCATTAATGATGCAGGGTATGCACAACGCTATAAGTCGTGGTACGAGAAAAGGAAAGCCGACTCTAGATTATCTGATGGTTTACTCGTAGGGCGACTTCAAAATACTACCGTAGATTAGGGCATCTGGCTGTCTTCTGATGGACGTTGCCTTATTTGTGGTGAAAAAACCGATCGCATGATGAGCAGTACTGTTTGGGGAAAGTCCGGGATGATGATTGGTATGCAGTAGTGTTTGACACAAGAAGCCGAGTCTCAGAAACAATCAATTCTTCTCAGCTATCTCTCAAAGTATTTGGGTGAAATAGTTATGTTCTCAAATATACGTCCACAGACTACTGAAGAAATGCTTGAGCAGATCTGTGAAATACTTAGAGTAAATTTCAAATGCACTATAGTGAAAGTCAAAGGGGAAACTGTAACCGCCCGAAGACAGTCCGGGATCACCGTAGTAATCAGACACCAATCTCCATCGAATTATGCCTATATAATTCTGGTCTCTGATGGAAAACAGTTGTCCAGGGTCAATGCTGCCGATCATCACAAAGGGCCGGAAGCAAAGTGACTCAGCTCCATGATTACTCACGGGACTCCGCAATACGGGCCTGTAACCAGGCTTCAACCTGACTTTTCTGCCACCGGGAACTACGTCCCAGTTTAATCGGTTTCGGGAACTGCCCTTCCTGTATCTGCTTGTAAAACCACTTGTCCGTTAATCCGGTTAATATGGTGATGAATTTCATGTCCACGAGTGGTTCGTCAAGCGGAGAAGGGGTAGTGGTGGTATTGATGGTATTCATGGGGAATCTCCTGTCTTTGTTTAATTAAGGCAGAAGTGCTATCGATGACGCAGCGGATATCACTTCTATAAGATTCCCCTTGTCTGTAAAAAAAGATTTACCGGCGTGTTTTACGCCGTTTGTTTCTGATGGTTCCCCGCCAGAATGTCCGGTCGATCCCCGGCACCTGCAGTTTCACCCACTGGTCTGTTTTGCAGATATAGTTCACAGCGGTCATCAGGCCTTCCCGTCGCTGGCTCTCACTGCGGTGCAGCATGCCGATGCCGCAGATACGGTAATCTGATTTATAGCGGTTGCAGTTAAAGTAGATCCCCTGTCCCTCGGTGATGGTTTCCTGCCAAAACTCACCGATGAGCCTGGCTATCGTGATATCCTGTCTGACATGCTGGCCGTTGAAGAAAAACAGGCAGTGGTAGTGAAAGCCTTTCTCACGACCGTATTCCAGTTTCAGGATATAACCGACGCAGTGTTTAAACAGGGGTAACCGCTGTATTGCTTTGTACAGGGCAATCCGGTGACGGGTTAAATCCCCGGCAGTGACTTTGTGACTGACCCGTTTTCCGTAAGACAGGTCTGTCCGTACCACCAACAGCTTTGCATGGCGTTCAAACAGGTTTTCAATATAGCGGCAACAGAACCGATAATTCTTGCGGGCACTGTTCTTAAAGGTACTGACAGCGGTTTTATACTCTTTGCTGTCCACGGACTGAATAAACTCACAATAGGCGTCATTTAACTGTTTAATATCCTCCTCTGAGTCAGGATAGTATTCCGACAGCATCGGAACATAACGAATATGATATTTCTCAGCAAGAGAAACAATCAGCGGAATAACCGGATGTAATTTACGCCGGTTGCAGGTTACCTGGGAAAGAGAAAGAATGTTTTGCATTAATTCATAAAACAACTGACCGGTTTCAGTGGTCTCAATTTGTAATTTATCACCAAAATAGCACGCACTAAAAGGAGCAGACTGACTCTTTATTTTAATTAATGCAGTGGTGTGTGACGCGATCAGCCGGAATAACTCACGATCTGTTGTGTCATCGGTAATCTCCGTACCATTATTGTAGATTTGTGAAAGCGCCAGTATTTCACAGGTTATATCGTCATTCATGATTAATTCCCTCTGGTTGATGATGGTGTTTCTGTTCATATAACAGAGGAATACATTTATCTTTTTACTGAAACAGGAAATTCATAACAAGTAGGTTTAAAAGATGATTAATGATATCCATTCTGAACGATCCCTCAGATTACAGGTGTTGATTAACAGAAGTTATTGCCCATGAAGATGAGTAAGTAACTCAGAGTGATATCACCATTATCAGCATCAGTAATAGAAGTGCCATTCGATATATTTGGGTACTAATTCGATAAAAGGATGGGATTATCGATAATAAAGTGGTGGATATAATAATAGCGGTTGATATTAACCTGATACAGAGAGTACCGGGTAAGATAAATGTAATAATAAATAATCCTTTTTTGATTGTTACCTGAGTTTATTAAAACAGTATGCACAGACAGCATTTGCAGCAGGCTTCACGATGCACAAGATACCTGAAAGTTAGTCTCCTCACAGAAGTAGTTACGGGGAAAAAGATAAGTAACCGTGAGCATCATTTTTTCCTGTAAAAAGCACTGCCTGACCCAGTATTTTCAGATAACTATGTAAATTACATGATAAAAACACTTCATTTTCAACTCATTAAAAAAACAATAAAACTATTCTTAATCTACGTTATCACGACAACATCACTTTTTCAGAGACCAAAACAAACTACAATAACGACATATCAACTACACGGTGTGGGCAAATAATGAACGATAAAAGCTATGAGATTGATGAGTTGCTCAAAGTGAAAGACCTGAGGAAAGCGGGTGTTTTTGTATTTTTCATGTCAACAGAGCCCAGGTTTGAATGGGTTGAAAATAAATATTTAGCAGGTGACAGAAATGACAAATCACGGTTAAGAGATTTAATCCATGAAGTTATTGGCATGGAGAACAGTAATTATAATTACCTTACCAATGAAGTTTTAAATGATGTAAATAATAATCTTATCAGTATTGATAAGTTTGAATGGATTAAAGAAGACAGTATTGCCTCTGCATATTGCTGGGTAATGTTAAATAATATAAAGCCCTTAACACCCATAAGCGATAAATATACTCAGGCAATTCAACAGTCAAACGTGGTAAAACCCACTGTTAAGAGTTGGTCGGACAATAAAGAATTCAGGGGTTTACCTGTATCACAGCAAATAAAATACATTAAAAGTAAATTTGGAATAAAAGAGAATCATGTCAGCACTGAAGAGATGTATCGCGACTTCCTGACTGTCTTTGATCATATGAACCTGCGGTTTGGTGAAAAAGAAAATATTATAAACATGCTTAAGGATGAATGGATAAAATCCTTCACAGCAGTAAAAAATATAAAGTGGCTGAGTAAGGATAATGATGATGCCTGTAACTGGGCATGGGATTATATTTGCAATTACTCTGTCGATAATATAAAGGTATCGGTCTGGCCACTCCGGTTCTTTAATCCCGTAAGTTCCGGGGATAAATATATTTGTTTTTATGCTGCCCTGCGGGCATGGAATGATAACCCCGGGGGGAAGAAGTATTTTTTATACTCTCTTAAAAAGGCATGGCAGCAGCGTACTCTCCGGAAAAAACAAAAGAATAAAAAAACACTTAGCTGCAGTCTCGATGAGGAAGTTAAAATTCATCTTGAGCAACTGGCTGACGCTTATGAAATGACGATCACCGATTTGGTGACCCGGTTAATTGAGAACGAGTACAATGCACCGAAAAAATAATTTGCCTGAATCAGTGATTTTTCAGATACACATTAACTTACTGACATAACAGGAAAAACACCGGTCAGGATAACTGACCGGCGACACACCCTGTCGTTTTCCCGTTTTTTACCCCCCGAAAACAGCGATTTTCCGCGTCATACCCTGTCAGACCCCTTTGTTATGCTGTGGTTGTCTTAAATCACCTGTAAGGAATTTCTGTTATGGCAACCTACCGTATCGACCCTGACCTCGCGTTTATCGGGCAGTGCAGCAATGAAGACCTCAGTCTGCTGGTCTCCGTCCTGACTCACGACAGTAAAGACGGCAAAAAACGGCTGGCGGAGTCTCTGACCGCCTCACCGGAATATCAGCTCTTTTACCCTGACCATCAGAAGTACTGGCCAGCCATCTGTGCCGAACTGCAGGCCTTCGGGGCTAACAGCCTTGTCACGCTGCTGCGCGGTAACAAAGGCGTGCTTTACCGTGAAATTCTGCACGATGTCTGCGACAAGCTGAAAGTGAACTACAACAAAGAAAGTCCGGTGGAAACCACCGAACTTAACCTGCTGATGAAAGTCCTGGAGAAAAGCCTGCGGGAGATGTCACAGGACGAGCTGGTCCGTTTTGCGGACGGACTGAAGCTGAATCTGTCCGCGCCGACTCCCCAGCTTATTCTGCTCGCGGTGCAGGCCGCCGTGACCAGCTCCGGTGTCGCAGCCCTGCAGTTTGCCACAATTGCCGCTGTCGGTGTGATTGAAGCCATGGGCGGTATTGCCACCTGGGGTACGCTCTTTGCCGCCAACCGCGCGCTGGGGGTACTGGCCGGTCCCGTCGGGATTGCGCTGAGCTCCGCCTGGCTGATAGCCGATATTGCCGGTCCCGCTTACCGGGTCACCGTTCCGGCCTGCATCATTGTGGCGTACCTGCGTCAGAAGGCCCTGGCGGCCTGATTTCCGTATTCCGCTATTCCCTTTTTATCTGACTGACTCACGGAGGCTGCGCTCATGCATACGTCAGATTCACGCCATGACCGGCTTGCGTCACGGCTGGCCATCATTATCAGCCGCCTGTTCCGCGGCGAAACACTGTATCCGGCACAGCTCGCCCGTGAGTTTAATGTCTCGGCCCGCACACTGCAGCGTGATTTCAGTGAGCGCCTGGTCTTTCTGGACACGGAGCCGTATCAGGGCGGATACCGGCTGGCCGCCGGTCAGCGCCCTTACCGGACAGACAGCGATATCCTGTACTTTGCCGATATCACCCATATCACCCCGCTGTTCCCTTCGCTTGACCGCAGGCTGCTGTCCGTTCTGCTCAGTCCGGAAAACGGTGCCCCCTGTCTGGTCTACCATGAGCCACCGCAATCCGCCCCGACGCTGTTCGGTGGCTTTTATGTGGTGACACAGGCGATTGTCCGCAGGCGGCTGCTCAGCTTCCGCTGTGACGGTCAGGACCATGAGGGCATGGCTCCCTACAAGCTGATTTACTTTCAGCGGGACTGGTATCTGTGCGGGGAATGGCAGTCTGCCCTGCGGGTGTTCCGGTTCAGCCAGCTGCAGAACATTGCTGTGTCCGGACGCCGCTTCCGGCAGGATGCGGTTATCGCACGGACGGTCACCCGGCCCGAATTTATCACCGCATTACCCCATTATCAGTTTATCCGTTCATTACCTTAATAAGGATGTCACCATGAAAAGAAGTCTGACACTGCTTGGTTGTTTACTGCTGTCCGCCCCGGTTTTTGCACTGCGCATGCCCGGTGAGGTGCAGCCTGACCGTTACACTTATTACCTGACCCCGGAATACGGGCAGCAGCTGAAAATGCAGAACGACGGCAAAGGCCGGAAACCTGCGTGGCAGCCACTCCCTGCCGGAGAACTGAAAAGTGAGACAAGAGCGGATTTATCCAAAGGCCATCCGGCTCCGGTGGCCATGACCTGTATCAGCAGTATTTATTATAACACCGGGGCTCAGGCCAACTGGCTGAAGGTGGGCTGTATCGATAATAACGGTATGGAGTATGAAACCAGTAAGAAATGGCCGCCGAAATCCGTCGCGGAGCGGGTCTGTAAAGCCGGAGAGGGAGACTGTGAGTCCTTCCTGCAGATGGATACTGACAGCTGGTCCGGTCCGCAGTAACTGAGGCATGTAAAAAGGAAATACAGATGTCTGTTTTTAAATTAATGGCCACCACGCTCGGTGTGGTAACGGTAGCGTTAGCTACGTACTGTGCCTGGCAGGCTGCGGCTGAGGCGGCAGACAATGAGGATGCCTCCGCAGCGGAAAAGCTGGCGGCAGGCCTCAGTGCCGCGCTGGCCTGCTCAGCCGTGCTGGGCGGTACCCTTGACCGTCTGCTGGGTCGGCTCTTTCCCCGCTGACCTGAACAGAAGACTGGTTTATTACATCACCCCTGACGGCAGACGTTCACAGTCTGCCGTTTTTTTATGCCCATTCACAAATCAGTAACCCACTTACCCATAAATACAAAGGAATTTCACAATGACATTATCAGCCCTTCCGCTCCAAGAGCCCGCAGCCATCAAAAGCAATCTGGTTCATCCCCGGGGCAGAGACACATTCTGGCGGTTTTATTTCGGCAGCGTATCGGACTGGCAGCGCCTGGAAGGTGACATTTTTACCCGGATGAGCGAACTGTGTGACGTTTATTATGGCGCTTTCTGGGAGTTCAGCATGCTCACCAACGGCGGTGCGTTTATCTGGCCGGATATGCCGGAGACCACGCTGTACCTGTTTAATCCGCATAACGGCAATGACGCGGAACTGAGCCCGGAAGCGGCCGGTATCGCGGTATGCCTCATCACTTACAGTCTCTGGTCATTTAACACTGAGAGTCCCGTGCTGGTGGAGTATTTTTATCAGTTACGGGACTACGCCCTTCAGCATAAGGAGTGTGCCGCTATTTTTCGCCTTATTGATTAACGGGGAGCAACACCATGAAAAAAGCAACATTATCTGCGTCACCGGCGGCAGTCTGGCAGACATTGCTGACTTACCTGCTGCAACAGCATTACGGCCTCACTCTGAATGACACGGAATTCAGTGATGAGCGCGTGATTGAGGCCTGTTTTTGTCGCGGGGTGTCACTGTGTGAGGCACTGAATGCCTTTGCGGGGAAATGCGCCCTGGTCCGCACTGGCCGGCGCAACAACGGTATCACTGAGCCGTCACTCGGTATCACTGCGACCGATATTCTGCGGGCACGGAAAGCAACTGGTCTGACAGTACACCGCAGAACTCACACCACCAGCCGATACACCTCTGTATAAAAAGCCCGCCTCCGTACCCCATTTTATCGCGTCCTTTACACCTTCGGCTCCGGCTTTTACCTGTCCACCCTTTTATCCGTTTAATTTTACAGGAGTATTAGTATGACCCGTTTAGCCTCCCGCTTCGGCAGGGCGAATATCATTCGTCGTGACCGTCCGTTAACCACCGAAGAATTATACTGCACTGTACCCAGTGTCTTTTCAGCAGAGAAACATGAATCCCGCAGTGAACGCTATACCTATATTCCCACCATCACCCTGCTTGAGAGCCTGCAGAAAGAAGGTTTTTATCCGTTCTTTGCCTGTCAGACCCGTGTCCGCGACGATAGCCGCCGGGAGCACACCAAACATATGCTGCGCCTTCGCCGTCATAACCAGATCACCGGTATCCAGGTACCGGAAATTATTTTGTTAAACAGTCATGATGGCTCCAGCAGTTATCAGATGCTGCCGGGATTATTTCGTGCAGTTTGTGAGAACGGGCTGGTCTGTGGTGATACCTTTGGTGAGGTCAGAGTGCCGCACAAAGGTAATGTCGTCGATAAAGTGATTGAAGGGGCTTATGAAGTGCTGGAAACGTTTGATGCGGTGGCTGAAAAACGAGAACAGATGCAGTCTCTGTTGTTACCACTACCGGCACAGCAGGCGCTGGCGCATGCCGCTATCACGTACCGGTTCGGGGATGGCCACCAGCCGGTCACGGAAGAGCAGGTGCTGCAACCCCGCAGGTGGGAAGATAAGAAGGATGACCTGTGGACAGTATACCAGCGTTTACAGGAGAACCTGATTAAAGGTGGGTTGTCCGGACATACAGCCAAGGGGAAACGATCACACACCCGGGCCGTGACCGGTATCGATGGTGATATCCGTCTGAACAAAGCGTTGTGGGTGATGACAGAAAAAATGTATGAGCATTTCAGAAGTCGTCAACCCGTGTGAGTTTTGTGTATAATTACCAAACAGGCGAATCAGGAAGGTCACTGTAACCTCTGAAAAATAATCTCCGATTCCGGTATGGTTTTTATCTCGGGGGTGCATTAGGGGGTTCATTATTTATCAACATCAATATTTTATCTTAAAATCAATGAATTTATAGCCATATGCGACTCCTGTGATCGCCGGCTGGGCTTAAACCTGAAACGGCGGGTAAAGAAAAAACTACCTGAGCGAATAAAAGTACCGTTAATTACCGCAACCCGAATTAATGAAGGCTGGGCAATGGATTTTATGAGCGATAGTCTGTACTACGGTAAATGTTTAAAAACATTGAATATTATTGATGAAAGTACCCGCGAGTGCCTGGCAATTGAGGTCGATACTTCATTACCGGCAGAGCGGATTATTCGTATTTTATCCCGGTTAAAAGAAGAACGCGGGTTACCGGAATATATCCGGGTGGACAACGGGTCTGAATTTATATCGGATAAACTGGTTCAGTTTTGTACAGAAAATGAGGTCACTCTGAATTATATTCAGCCGGGAAAACCACAACAAAACGGTTTTATTGAGCGTTTTAACGGCTCATTCCGCCGTGAATTTTTAAATGCGTATTTGTTTGAGTCACTGAGTCAGGTGAAAGAAATGGCCTGGTTCCGGATGCAGGATTACAACCGGAACCGGACACATGAAAGCCTGAGTAATCTTCCGCCTGAGCTTTACCGGAAGCAACCGGAAAACTCTAATCAGAACTGTTTCAGATAAGGGGAAATGGACACCTCAAGGGCTATCCGTTGTTCTGCGGTCAGTTCTATTTTTATGAGATGGAGCTTGATCCTCAAACGTCATAAAATCAAGTATCTTAATTGATCACGGATATATACCCTTATTCATTCAAACCGCAGGTTCGTTGGCTGCGCTCAGCCTGCAGCTTGAATTACGTTGGGTATATATACCGGATTAAAATATCAATTAAGTAAGGTAACTATTGTATTTTGAATAAATAACTTTTTTAAGATTTTTAGTATTGGAAGACATATTGAGAATAACGCAACATGCAGAAATTGAAAGGGAAATGCGAAGTTTTATCAGTGCCGGTTAAATAACCGGCACCAGGGAAATTAACGCCAGCGTTCTGTCGCCCAGGCGACCTGCTGTTGTGCGTCGTGGAAAGTCCAGGCCACGAAGCGACTGATTTTTTGCCCCTGCGCCATTTCAATGGTACGGACTTCGGCCGCACCCACCAGCTTCAACGCGTGATAAATCGAAGGCAAGGTAGTGTTTTTAGAAATCAACGAGGTGAACCACAGGCAGTTTTGCGCCAGGCTAACGCTCTCCTCTACCATTTTACGCACAAAGGCTTCTTCACCGCCTTCACACCATAGCTCTTTATTTTTGCCGCCAAAGTTATGTACCGGCGTGTCGGCTACCTCGCCTTTACCCAGCTTGTGCAGTTTGCGGCGGGTGCTGGCTTCCGCTTCCTGTTCAGAGCTGTGGAACGGTGGATTACACAGTGTGGCATCAAATTTCTCCGCCACGCCGATGATGCCGTTCAAAATAAATTCGGGTTGTTTTTGTAAACGCAGACGCACACCGTTTCTCAGTGTCGGATTCATCTCCACGATCATTTTGGCCGTATTGAGCGATACCGGATCAATCTCCGAACCGGTAAAACGCCAGCCGTATTCGCGCAGGCCAATAATCGGATAAATACAGTTGGCGCCAACACCCACATCAAGGATCGCCACGCCTTTACCGCGAGGGAACTCACCGCCGTTGCTGGTCGCCAGCAGGTCGGCCAGATGGTGTAAATAGTCGGCACGCCCCGGGATCGGCGGGCACAGATAATCGGCGGGAATGTCCCAGTATTCGATGCCATAAAAATGTTGCAGCAACGCACGGTTGAGCATTTTAACCGCCGCAGGATCGGCAAAATCTACCGAAATGTCGCCCCAGGCGTTCGGCTTGACGAACGGCTCCAGTGCAGAGCAACTGGCGATCAGCGCCGGGAAATCATAGCGTGAGCGATGACGGTTACGCGGGTGCAAGCCGCTTTTCTGCTGCAGGAAGGTTTTCTTTTTTTCCACCGTGAAGGGCTCTCTTAAAGGTATTTCTGGCGCGTACGATACCATATACCGGTACTGAAGAAAGGGAAGAGATCACTATGCGCAAAGCCCGATTGACTGAACATCCGATTATCGCCGTTCTGAAGTCCGTCGAAGTAGGACGGACAGTCAAAGATATCTGCCGTGAGACCGGTATATCCGAAACCAGCTACTACAACCGGGAAGCCGGGGTTCCCTTTTCGGCTGTATCCCGGTATATTTTATGATTATTTCCGGAAGCGGCTGACCAGCATTAACCCCAGGAAATAGCTGCCGCCAAGGACAGACACCAATGTTCCGGCTGCTATCTGTGACGGCCAGATAAGCGTTTGTCCCAGCCAGTCCGCCCATATCATCAGAACCGCGCCTGCCAGACCGGCAAAAATCAGCTGTGATTTCACTTTCTGAGCACCGCACAACGCCGCCATATGTGGCGCAATCAGACCGGTAAAGGCCAGTGGTCCGACAGTTGCAGTCACCAGAGCACACAACAGGGCGACAAGTATCAGCATCAGCAGAGCGGTGCGGCCGGTATGCAATCCGCGGGCCTGAGCAAATGTTCTGCCGATGGATATCAGCGTCAGACGGCGGCTGAGCGCCAGTATGATAACAGTCAGTCCGGCAATCACGGATGCAAAAAGTACACTTTGCTCTCCGCTGACACGATAGGTGGAACCGGACAGCCACAGCAGTATCCGGTAATTACTCAATGCCCCCTGCGCCAGAAAGAATTGCACAAAGGCTTCCAGTCCCGCCGTCAGCGCAATCCCGGTAAGGATTAATGTTGCCGGTGCAAACTGATGCCGGCGTCCGAGTAAAAGCAGAATCCCCAGTACCAGAGCACTGCCGGTCAGTGCTGCTCCCCAGAGGGAAGTCTGAATCATATTTCCCGTTAGCACGCTTATCAGGATAAGTGCAACCGTTGCACCGGATGACACACCAAGAATATCCGGGCTTGCCAGCGGATTATAAATTAACCGTTGTAAGAGGGTTCCGGCCAGCGCCAGTGCAACACCTGCCGTGGCAGCTGACAATAACCGCGGCCATCTCAGAGACCAGCGGAAAGGCTCCGGAGCCCCCCACAGGAAGCCGGTTTCCGATTGCTGAAAAAAGATCGTGGTCATCAGCCCGGCAAACAGCAGAAGTACAACAACACTCATTGCGTGCGGCAGAAAACGGGGAGAAATAACCGGTTTCAGAATAATGGTCATCTGATCCTGTGCGGTGAAACGGCGGCGGCTGAATACAATAAGTGCAGGCGCACCAATGGCGGCAGTCATCACACCGGTCGGGATCACCGTCTGCATCAGTTGCCCGAGAGCCAGAGCCAGGGTGTCAGCAAACAACAGTAAAAACGCCCCGGCAATCACAGAGAAAATCAGCTCCTGTAACGCAGTGCGTGCACCGGCAATCCGGACAAGATTCGGTGCCAGCAATCCGATAAAGCCAATCATACCGGCAGTACTGATCACGACTGAAACCAGCCATGCTGAAAGTACCATAAACAGCAAAAATACCGGCAAAACAGATAATCCGCGTGCTTGTGCGCCCTGGTGTCCCAGCCGTAATACCGTCAGTATCCGCGGGGCGAACAGCAGAATAAACAGAACAGGCAGCAGGCGCGGCATAACATCAGTGACATTTTGCCAGCCATCCTGAGTCAGATCGCCGGCTCCCCACATAAAAATATTTTGCGCAAACTGCGAATTCAGTGTAATTACCGCGGTTGCAATGGCACCAAGCAGAATATTGACCACCATACCGGAAACAATCAGTGGTAATCCTGTAATATTACGGCTTCCTGTAATCAGGATGACAAATGCAAACGCCAGCAGCGCGCCTGCGGTTGCAACAGGAACGGCATAATCAGCAGACAATTCACTGAAACTGACAGATAAAATAACCAGTGCAAGCCAGGCTCCGGATGATGTTCCGAGTGTCATCGGGGACGTGAGGTTATTTTGTGTCAGCTGTTGCATCAGGCTGCCGGTCAGCCCCAGCGTCGCACCAGCCAGCAATGCCATACAAAGTCTCGGCAATTGTCCGTAAAGATAAAATACAGCCGGAAACGTTTGTGCCGCTTCCGGCGTAAAAATCAGGCTGAGTTGCTGTTGCGGAGATAAGCCGGGCTCAAGCTGTAAGTTAATCACTATCAGCAGAATAAACAGCAGCGGAAAGAGTATAAGGTAACGGATTTTCATGAGGCGGGCGCAATCTCCAGCAAACTATCCGTAATGGCATCCGCCATCCGCTGCAATGAACTGACGCCACCGTAATTCCAGACCGGCGCAACGCCATTAATTTTGCCCTGCTTCACAAATGGCATCGCCTGCCACAAACGGGTGTCTGCCAGTTTTTTTTCTTCAGGAAAAGGGCGAAACCAGAGAACATAACCATCACCGGCGTCCTGTAATACATTGATCCGCCGCTGGGCGATTCCCCAGGGCTGCGCGTCCAGAGGGATTGCCGGTGTCAGGCCAAGGTTACGCAGTACATAGTTAACAGCAGAATTATCAGCCGGCAGAAAGACGGTGGTCAGCGTGGAAAAACGAATGACAGTAACCCGGGTACCCGGCGGATAAACAGCAGCCAGTTTATTGCTCAGCTCCGTAAACCGCTGTGTTAAAGCAGCCAGTTGTTCATCCGCCTGCTGTTCTCTGCCAAACAGTATCCCCAGCGTTTTAAGGTGACGGATAGCCACCGGAGCGGCATCATCTGCTGATGAAAAATTAGTCAGATAAACGACGGGCGCTATCTGCTCTAACAGCGGAATCAGATCTGCCTGTGATGCACCCGCCAGGATAACATCCGGCTTCAGTCCGGCTATTTTTTCGAGATTCGGTTCTGCCCGGGTTCCGGTTTCAGCCACGCTTTCTGTCAGTACGGGCAGTCCGACCCACTGCCGGTAACCGCTGGTTTCTGTTGCCCCGGCAGGGGTTATCCCTAATGACAGCGTTTGTTCAAGCAGATCCCAGTCCAGCACCACGACCCGCTGCGGTATGGTTTCAAACGTGTGCCCGCCACGGTCATCATTTATTGTGACAGCCGCCTGCCCTGCTGCCGCAAACATCAAAAAAAACAGGGCGGATAACCGGATTAAACGTAATAACATCAGTTGCATACGACTGCCACTTTTCGTTGTTCCGTATCCGGATGCGGTATTAACCTGATAGCCGTTTCATATAATCCGGAAAGACGGGTTTCATCCTCCAGCAATGCAGCATCGCCTTCAAACGCTACTTTGCCTTTTTTCAGGGCGATAATATGGGTTGCATACTGCAATGCAAGATTAAGATCATGAAGGATAACGATGATACCGGTACGCTGTGTGCGGTTTAAATCCTGCAGCAGCCTCATCAGTTGGTACTGATGATGAATATCCAGTGCGGATGTCGGCTCATCGAGGATCAGTACCGGTGATTGCTGTGCCAGTAACATGGCAACCCATGCGCGCTGGCGTTCACCGCCGGATAAATTATCGGCGGGTATTTGTGCAAATTCCGTGATACCGGCACTCTCCATGGCTTGTGAGATAATAATGTTATCTTCCGGATGCCGGCGGCCAAATATGCCGCGCCAGGGAAAACGTCCCAGACTGACCAGTTCACGGACGGTCAGCCCGGCAGAAACCGGCAGTTTTTGCGGCAAAAATGCCACTTGTTGTGCCAGCTCCCGTTTGGTGTAACCGGTGAGGTTTTTATTATTCAGCAAAATTTCCCCCTGATCCGGCCGGGTCTGACCGGCCAGCAGATCAACCAGGGTGGATTTTCCTGACCCGTTATGACCAAGCACAACAGTCAGTTCCGTTGCCGGGATCGTCAGGGACGGGACGGATAAAATTACCCTCCCGTCACGCACAACACGGATATCATTCAGTTCAAACATAACTACCAGCTGTATTTGGTCTGAACGACAACAGAACGGGATTGGCCGTAATAGCAGTAATAATCACATGCAGAAATATATTCTTTATTCAGCAGATTATTCACATTGACCTGAAGCTGCCACTGTTTGTTCAGCTTATAAATGACCGCAGCATCCCATAATGCAGCAGCGGACACAGTACGATTACTGCTCGCCGGATTGTCTTTTGATTTACCGAGATAGCGGACACCGGAACCGAGTGTCAGTTCTCCGCTGCCGGTTACCGGCAGTGTGTAATTGACCCAGGCGGATGCCATGTGCTCAGGGATAAGCGCAGCCTGTTTGCGTCCCTGACCACCGGTATTATCTGTTTTGGCATTTGTGTAGGTATAGGATGCCTGAACATTGACATTATCAGTCAATTGCACAAATCCTTCAGCTTCAGCCCCCGTTGAGGTGACTTTTCCTGTCTGTGTGGCAACAGAAGTATCCGGATTGGTAACCAGTGCATTTTTCTGTTCAATACTGAACCAGGCAATATTCAGATAACCATCGAGGAATGAAGGCGTATATTTGACTCCGGCCTCAATTTGTTCACCTTTCAGCGGTTTATACAAATCGCCGGTCGCAGGGTCGATGGTGCTCATCACTTCAAATGACTGTGAATAGCTGGTATAGGGTGATAACCCGTTATCCGCCAGATACATCAGCCCGGCATTGACACTCACCTCACCATCATTCCGGGATTTATCATTATGGGCTGTCTGATTTTTATTCTCAGTTTTTACCTGATCATAGCGCACCCCGGCAACACCGATCCATTTACCGTCCAGCTTGATTTGGTACCGGGAATAGAGGCTTGCCTGCGTTTTATTGATTGTCCGGTTAATATTGTCGGCCGGGTCCAGTGGTACGTATTGTCCGTAGACCGGATTCCACGGATTGATCGGACTGAATGCATAACTGTCCTGTTCATCACCTTTTGTCCGGTGATACTGAATTTCAGCCCCTGCCAGCAGGGTGTGCTCCAGACGTTCTGAATCCCATTGTCCCGTCAGGTTGTTATCGAATGTTATACTCTGGCTGTTACCGTCACGGAATACAACACCGCGGGCGAGAGAGGTTGCAGATGTATCTGCGTTCGGAAATGCATACACACTGCGCAGCGTCAGTGAATTATAACCATAATTCAGGCGCTGGGAGAAACGCCAGGTCGTGTCAATATCGTGTTCCAGCAGATATCCGGCAGAAAACTGTGAGCGCTTGTATTTATCATAATCCGGCTCGCCAAGATTCGCTGACGGTTTAATTTTTCCGTAAGGTGAATCGATCAGTGTACCGGCTGCAGGGAAAAACGGGTTGGTTGGTGTACCGTCATCATGCAGATACGTTGCCATCAGTGTCAGCATGGTATCGTCAGAAAGCGCCATCGCAAGTGAAGGCGCCAGATAAATGCGTTTGTTATCCGTTTTATCCAGTTCACCGTCCGCCTGTTTCATCAAACCGACTACCCGGTAACGGATATCACCATCATCGCTGGCATGACCGGCAACATCAAAACCAAACCCGCGCTGATCATTATTTCCAGCTTCAAGGAAAAATTCCCCTTTCGGGGTAAACAGCGGCTTTTTAGTCACCACGTTTACAGCACCACCGGGGGTAGATTCGCCAAACAGAACCGCAGACGCCCCTTTAACAACTTCAATTTGTTCGAAACCATAAGGTTCAAGCAGCCAGGTATAATACCCGTCGCGGAATAAACGACTGTTATCCAGATAGGTCGCGGCATCAAAACCACGGACTTTAAACCAGTCAGTATCATTATCCGCACCGTAAGGCTGAGCTGTTACCCCTGAGGTGTAGCGCAGTGCTTCATCCAGTTTTTGCGGTGCGCGGGTTTCCAGCTCTTTTTGCGTAATAACAGAAACGGATTGCGGTGTTTCCTGTAATGCGGTGTCAACTTTCAGCACCCCAGCACTGACAACAACAGTGTCAGAAGTATTACTGTTTGCTGTTTGTGAGTACGCAGGTACAGCACAAAGGGCAACGAAAACATGAAGTGTGATAACTGAAGGTTTGAAATAAGAAAAATTAGCCATAGCGCCTCTGAAAAGACGAATAATAACGATAATGAGTATTATTAACTATGATTATGCTGTATGGAACTAAAATTTAACCGATACTGAAGAAAAGGAAGAGGTCACCCGAACGCATCCGTGCTATCCGCGCCGGTGAGCGGCGGGTGTATTTACGGGTGAAAGAGATTTTCGCCATGGCTGCAAACCGGGAATTAAGAACCTTCCGGTATCAGCGGATTATGGCAGGTTTGAGCCGGATTGATTTTCCGGCTAGAAATCAGTCTTAGAAAAACCGGTCATACCGTCCAGTTCCATTTCGCGGCCTAATGCCGTCATCGGATGGACAATGATCAGGCCCCGCACAGTTTTCTTCAGCTTGCCGATATCAGCCTGCTCTTTCTTCGTGATAAGACGTTTGAACGGCATACCCGCCAGCTTCTGCGCTTCTTTGCTGAGTTTTGTGCTGTGTAGTACCTTCAGACGGGCAATGTCAGTTTCCAGCTCAGCTTTTTCTTTCTCAAGTTCTTCGTACTTTTCCGTTTCGTTCTTCTGCAGCATATTTTCCATCCGGTGACGGATAAGGTCTAAACGGTCGCTGAGAAGCTTAATTTTTACTTTTTCGTTTTCTTTCATTTTAATTAACCGTGAATAAATTTCCTGCTGCGAAGTATACACTATTCTCTGTGAGGGTACGAAAAAGGAAGCGGATTGTCAGTTGTTTTAATATGACTATTCCTGACTATAATTTATCCTTTTTATTAACGGATAAGACCACCATTGGTGATCTTATTCGTTTAATATTTTACTCGCTTTGGTCTTTTTTATCATCATGAACCAAATGATATGCAGATCGTGCCCGGGGATGGATAAAGAAATGACCAGCCGGAGCGTTATGGGTTTTAATGTGTATCATTGATATTCCGGTTTTTTTACCCTGCTTATTATGAAATGCATAGATTATAAATGGTATCAGAAAAATGATTACAAAGCTGATACCCAGCAGCATCACATAAGATTCATTGCTTGCGCCGCCCGGCAATGAACTTGGCGGAAAGAAAGAAACAACAAAGGCAAGGACCGACAGAATAAAACCGGCAGATGCCACAACAAGTTTAAAACCTTTACCGCCCGGTATATTAAATACCCGTTTTTTCTCAGGTAGTTTGCAGATTAAATACATATACCCGAGAAACAACATAAAATAACTGCACAGGTAAATAACAACGGTCAGGGCTAATGCGATCAGGAAAGAGGTATTACCGCCTCCTCCACTATTGGTAAGCACAATGATGGCAATGGTTGTGATCAATAATTGTGAAATGACTAATGTAACCGGAACGCCGTTTTTATTCACCTTAGCAAAGCTTTTCGGTAAAATACCATTTTGGGCAGCAACATACATTCCGCGGGATGGCCCCACAATCCATGATGCTATTTCAGCAAGGACACCTAATAATAAGAGTGCAGCAATAATACGGACTGTCCACTCAAGTGCAGGACTAAAACTCGATACCAGAACATTGAATGTCTGTACCACCCCGGCGGACAGATTGATTTCACTGACCGGAATAGAAACCGCGACAGATAATCCGCCAATTGAACTTAAACAAATAGCCGCTATCATCAGTAAAAACATCGCAGCCGGGTAATCTCTTCCCGGGTTTTCCATTTCATTAACGTGTGTTGCTGAAGCTTCAACCCCCATATAACTCAATATAAAAGCAACAAAAACGACTAATGTGCCTATTTTTGTGAAGTCAGGGAAAAAAGTCGATGCGCTGATTTCAGTCGCTAAAGGTGCACCACTGATGAGATAATGTATAGCGAGGAATACCAAAATAAGTGCCGGTAATAAAATACCGGCAAAAAAACCTATTTTAGCGATAGTTGCTGTATATTTTGTACCGCCAAACTGAGAAAATGCCAATATCCATAATATAACTAATGCACCGATAGTTTTTACTATCGGGTCGTTATTCAGTTCCGGCCAGTTAAGGATATAAGATAACGCCCCTAATACAAAATAGAGCATAGGTATAAAGCCAATTGCAATTTGCAGATAACCAAATGAAATAGCGGCAAATCCCCAGCGCTCGCCCAGTGTGTTAGAAACCCACGCAAATATTCCGCCCTCTTCCCAGCCTTCTACCGTCGCCATTTCCGCCGCACAAAGAGCAACAGGAATAAACCACAATAACCCGCCTAATAAAAGGAAAAAAACCAAACTAAAACCGGATGTTGCAAATGTCGGGTATTCATATACCGCCATAACCATAGAGGCAGTAATCGCAAAAAAACCCAATAAAGTCAGTTTCCCGGCACCAGACGCTGTCGTTGTCATACTATCCACCTGATATAGTTAATAACATCAATTCTTTGATCTGCGTTCCACCGGCGGACCAAAGACCATGATATTCTCTGGTCTGATAAAAAAATGAGTCGTGAGCATAATCACTATTGATTAATTTAATAACTATTATCCCTTAATCCAAACTTGTCAAATCATCTGACTTTAGTTTCATAATGATAATATTGTTTTGAATTCATCAAAATAAATCACTAACCCACCAATTACTAAAGCATAACCACATAAATCACTTGATTTCTTAGTATTTATTAATGAGTGCTTATTGACAGATAATACTAAACTACACCAAAACAGCCCGGGATTTGCCATATTAACGCAAATAATGGTTTATGTATTATGGAAATACATCGTGTATGTTTTTATGAAAAAAATTTATTCATAACTATAAAAAGTTACTTCCGGAAAGTAAAAAATAGAGTATATGGCCAGATAATTGCTGGTGACATACAATAATTGATATAAATAAGGGCCGTCAGACGGTCCCCCCCGGGTGTACAGACGGTCTGGTACATCAATAATCGGTAACGGATGAGAACAGCAGTACTGACAGCAGCCTCTGAACACGCATGGCTGTCCATCGCCGGAATCATTCCGGTTTGTGTCCGGCGGTTGCTGATGACCACCACTGCATACTTTTTTCATTCTGCAGAGATCACTTAATATTACAAAAAATAAATACCTGATTCTTACCTGAATGGCTAATTTCCCGGCATCAATTAACATCAAACGATTACCTTTTAATATTTTCACATCTTTAGCCTGTCAAATAGTAATTTGGGGAAGAAAAAAAACGAATAAGCAGGTAGTTTTACAGAACAGATATTTTTTACTCCATTTAAACCGATGGGATACACTTATTTTAACGGAAAACTGACAGGGATATCTTATGAAAGTGTTATTTGGCTGTTTTCTCTTTATTTTTATGTCCGCATCCGGCTATGCCTGCTGGGCTCCTAACTGTTACGGAGCTGTCGGTTTTGACCCGAAAACCGGCCAGACATCCGCGTTTACCGATTATCCGACAGCAGACAGGGCTGAACAGGCACTTAAAGAAGATTGCCCGTCCTGCGGGTATATGACATTCAATAACGCCTGTGGAACCATTGTGTATTCCCGCCGCTATGATTTTACCGGAAAATATTATGGTGGCAGTGATCGTGATCTCCGCTCATATGCCCTTACACAATGTGAAGATAAAATAAACGATATTAATCTGAATAAAACCCGTAATGATAAACGCCGCTCCAAAGTACGCAGCCTTGCAGAAACAGACTGTAAAATTACGGTTTTAGCCTGTACGTACCGTGTCTATTAAATATTTTTACAAGCAAAGATAATGATTATCTTTATAGTGATAAATAGCTTCCGGGATGATAAATATGATCACAAAAATGAAATTACTGTTATGCGTATTCCCTCTGATACTGACAGGATGTGCGGGCTATGATTTATCCGGCCTTACCGGCGGAAAAAACAAACCCAAGAGTGACAATTTAAATATAGCCGCGTACAGAATGTATGGTAAAACAATAACATGCTCTGAGATTGGTGACGGTGTATCCAAAGCATATCAGCTTAAAAAGAAAGGTAAAAGCAAAGAGGATATTTACTGGGAAATAACACCTGAGGACAGTACTTATATCCGGCAGGATATTTACACTATTCTGATTGATGTCGGTATGGCTGCTGATGCTGAAAATTATAAGCTATTCACGGAAGCCTGCCGGAAAAATCTTGAAACCTATCAGTCATTATATGGCGATTCATCCAAAAGCTTATATGCCCGCGTTGATCTGATTTATACCTTTGTCTATAACGAAGAATTAAAAAATTACAGAAGTAGTTTTTCCGGCGGACTTCATGCTCCGATGTACCGTTACGGCAATTCAAAAAATAGTACGAAATATGAATTCGTCCGGAATAAAAGCCGGGGCGGACTGGATGAAACCAGTAATGAGATCAATAACCTGATCTACGAGCAAATGATTGAAATTCTCTACAAACCCGCATATATGGGCGAATCAAGGCACCCCGGTAATATTATGCCGTCACTGGACAGTGTCAGAAGAGAAATGGCACCGGAACTGGTACTGAAACTGGTTAAATAGCGATGAATATAAGACACCGGCTGAGTCCGGTGTCTTCTGATTTCAGATAAAAATCCCGCCCGCAGACATTCCCGCTCCCTGATACATCAGCAGCCCGGCAATAATAAAAATTCCCCCGGCGATCAGCCGGAGAATATTACCGTAATCGTGGTTTGATTTTCTTCCCGGGTGACGGGACAGGCGCAGTGCCAGGAAGCGCATGCTGTGCACGAACCAGGCGATTATACAAAGAGTGATGCCGGTTCCCAGCGCCATTGCAAATACAGCAATAATCCCCCAATGGAAAACACCGATAACGGATGAGAACAGCAGTACCAGCAGTGCCCCTGAACACGGGCGGCTGCCCATGGCCAGAATCATACCGGCTTGTGTCCGC
The DNA here is from genome assembly GCF_032989665.1 of Morganella sp. BCCO 40_0007. Classification (NCBI taxonomy): domain Bacteria; kingdom Pseudomonadati; phylum Pseudomonadota; class Gammaproteobacteria; order Enterobacterales; family Morganellaceae; genus Morganella; species Morganella sp. BCCO 40_0007. The sequence continues at coordinate 263,304 of NZ_JAVBIN010000004.1, forward strand.
AGGTTACCGGTGACTTTATTTCCGGGCACAACATGCTGATGGCCGCAGCTGCATGTCTGAATTTGCCCGCTTTGCAGAAAAACCGGTTTTAAAACAGCGGAGGATTTATTATCCGACACACGGATGGTTTTTATTTGCGGTTTACTGACCGGTAGCCTGATAAATAAGCGGCGTAATGCACGAATAACAATGACACCACCGAAAAGAATAATAAATGCATAGCTGGCTTTTTCTGTTATCAGGCTGACATTATTCAGCTGGCGTACTGACAGATTTAATATAAACAGCACAACAGACACCAAAACAACAGCAACAGTGCCCTGAAGCAGGGAAGCCAGAATACTTAATAATGCGCTGTGACGTAATTTTGCCGGATGTGTGGCGATATAGGCAGAAAGAATAACTTTACCGTGACCCGGCCCCAATGCATGCAATAAGCCGTATAAGAAACTGAAAAGGGTCAGCAGCCCGCCCGCTTTCAGCGGATCAGATACCACTTTCTGAATCAGCGCCGCCATTTCAAAATTCAGTTCCTTTTGTAATCCCGCACTGGCATGCAGCAGTGACGGCCACTGGCTGTACAACAGCCCGCCCGCGCACAGAACAATAAGCACAACAATGACCTGAAGAATAATCCGTGAATATGATGTCATCCGTTATCTCACTCCGCGCAATGTAAGGTAATCTGCTGTGCAAACTGACGCCCGAGCGTCAGATCATCATCCGGGGTATCGCCGGTATCCAGCGACAGCGCGTAATCTTTCAGGCTATCCGAAGGATCAGCCTCGGTGAAAACCAGGCGGCACTGTGACTCATCCGGCGGAGAGAGGTGAACCGCGCGTTTGCCGTTGTAAGTCATACTGACAAAAAAAGTCGGCTCATAGGTTTTCAGTTCAACCGTACTGCCTGCTAACGGTATCGGATGTAATAGTGAGACACGGAATGACATCACAATCTGCAATCCCTGCCGGGTCATCCGGTATAAGTCCGGAAAGAGCTTAAAAGGCTGTTTTTTATTCTGATAACTCAGCTCGGAAAAATAAGACTGTGCAATAATATTCGCCATGACGGAGGCGGCCTGCTTCTTCCATTGCGGGCTGTCTTCTTTGCTGTTCATTAAATCATACAGAATATCAGCGGAAGTCATCGGGTCCATTTTCCAGACATATTCAATCCCCGTCAGCGTATGGTTTTCCGTCACAAGGGTCGTTTCCATATCAATAAAACTGTGCGGGTGTGCAAACGCCTGCGGACTGAATGTCAGCAAAAACAGGAAAGAGAGCAGTAACGTATTCATACTTTTGATTAAATTCACAACTTATCTCACCCGGCCACAAAGTGTTATAACATAACATAGCGATACAAATGAAAATACCGTTTTTTCCGGACGAAAAAACACCAGAGAACCAGGAAACCTGTCATAAAATGACGAAAGTGCGATCTCTGCCACAGATATCTGCCATTCATTCATCCGCTCAATAAAACACCATAAAGATATAGGTCATACCGCCGATAACTCAAATATACCCTTATTCGTTTCGGGAGTTCTGTATGTCCTGGTATCCGTCCCGTATTTCAACCCGCCTGACTATCGGGGGCATCCTGCTCCTGGCTGTAACCACTGCGATTATCATTGTTGTTATGCTGTGGCGGGGTCAGCCCCGTGTAGTGGAAATTAATACCGCATTAATAGAAGAAACCGGACGCGGCCTGACATCCCGGGTCAGCATCATTTTGTCCCAGACAGACGGAAAAACCGTCAGCCTTGCACGTCTGGCAGAAGTACTGCCCAATGATGAAGCTCTGTACCGCTATATCCCGCCTAATCTGATTGAAAGTAACAGTCTGATCACCGGCGGCGGTATTTGGCCGGAACCGGGTGCATTTACGCCGGGAGTCGAAAAACGCAGCTTTTTCTGGGCACGGAATACCGCCGGGGAACTGGTTTTTTCTGATGAATACAATGCGGAAGGTGCCGAAAATTATCACAATGAAAGCTGGTACCGGAATGCACGGGAACAATCCACCGAAAGCTGTTTATGGTCGGATGTTTACAGAGATGCCATTTCCGGTGTGAATATGGTGACCTGCAGTGTGCCGTATAAAACAGACGGAAAATTCGCCGGTGTCGCGACAACTGATATCCGTCTGGATAATATCGCCGCCATTATGCAGCAATACGGTGACAGCACCGGCGGCTATGCCTTTGTGACAGACCGGCAGGGGCAACTGATCTATTTTCCGGGTGATGACAGCAAGAAATTCAAAACCTTTGATGAACTGGCTGCACAATCCGCCTGGCTGGCACCGGTTGCTGCCGGACTGAAGGAAACGCATTCTGATCAATCAGCTATCAATAGTATTCGTCTTGATAATGACGGACAGCTGAATACATCCTCACAAGTGATGCTGTTCCCGATGGCCGATACCGGATGGGTTATCGGCCTTGTGACACCGGAAGAGCGGATCACCGGACTGGCGAAAGTGATGATGCAGGATGTGCTGGAGGTACTGCTGCCGATAATGGCATTGCTGCTGCTGGGCTCCTGGCTGGTGGTACGCCGTCTGATCACCCGCCTCGATGAAACCCGTAAAGCCCTCGATGATATCGCACAGGGAGAAGGTGATCTGACACGGCGCATGGATGTGCGCGGTGCTGATGAAATATCCGCTATCTCACAGGCATTTAATCTGTTTGCCGATAAAATTTCATCCATGCTGCTTACTGTACGCAACAGCAGTTCTGTTGTGGCCGGGAATACCGTTAATCTGGCGGATAATAATAACGAGTTATCCGCACGGGTTACGCAGCAGGCCGCTGCACTGGAGCAAAGTGCTTCCGCCATGGAAGAACTGAATGCGACGGTCCGCCAGAACAGTGAGAATACCCATCAGGCTGATGAGCTGGCAGAAACCACGGCACAAACCGCGAGCCGCTGCGGAGATATGATGCGTGATGTGATTTCGACAATGAATAGTGTCAGCACATCATCCGGACGAATGGTTGAAATCGTGTCGGTGATTGACAGCATTGCATTCCAGACCAATATTCTGGCACTGAATGCGGCTGTAGAAGCCGCCCGCGCCGGTGACTCCGGACGGGGTTTTGCCGTTGTGGCAACGGAAGTCAGATCACTGGCTCAGCGCAGCGCGCAGGCAGCACAGGAAATTAAGACGCTGATTGATGAATCCGTACAGAATGTAAAAACAGGCAGTAATCAGGTACATGAAGCCGGTGAAACACTGGCTGATCTGGTGATGGATGTATTGCAGGTAAGGCAGCTGATGGGAGATATCCGTGTTGCCGGAGAGGAGCAAAGCAAGGGACTGGCCGAGGTGACAACCGCAGTATCAGAGATGGATACGACAGTGCAGCAGAATGCCTCTTTAATTGATGATGCCGCTTCGCGGACACAAATCCTGAGAAGAGAGGCCGAGCAGCTCGCACAAATGGTGTCTGCCTTTAAATTACCGGAACCGCATTAATAACAGGAATGGATTTCCCGGCAGAAATTACCTGCCGGGAAAGGATGAAATATCAATCCAGATCCGACGCATCATGACGTTCACGGATAAACCGGTCTGAAGGCTCCCCGCCGCTGCGGTTAACACGGCGTCCGCGCTGAACAGCCGGGCGTGCGGCAATCTGTTCCGCCCAGCGGATCACATGCGGATATTCACTGACAGACAGGAATGTCGCCGCATTATACAACACACCTAATACTAACCCGCCGTACCATGGCCAGGCGGCCATATCCGCAATGGTGTAGTTATCACCGGCAATAAATTCATGCTGACTCAGCTGACGGTTCAGGACATCCAGCTGACGTTTGGTTTCCATCGCATAGCGGTTAATCGGATATTCATACTTTTCCGGTGCATACGCATAGAAATGACCAAACCCGCCGCCGACAAACGGCGCTGAGCCCATCTGCCAGAACAGCCATGACAGGGTTTCAGCCCGCTCAGGTTGTGTTGCCGGCAGGAACAGAGAGAATTTTTCTGCCAGATACGTCAGAATTGCGCCGGATTCAAAGATCCGTACCGGCGCGGCACCACTTCTGTCAACTAATGCGGGAATTTTTGAGTTCGGATTAATATCAACAAATCCGGAACCAAACTGGTCGCCTTCACCGATATCAATCAGCCATGCATCGTATTCCGCTTCCTGAATCCCCGCAGCCAGCAGTTCTTCAAGCATGATGGTGACTTTCTGGCCGTTAGGTGTTCCCAGCGAGTAAAGCTGCAGCGGGTGTTTACCGACAGACAGGGATTTTTCATGTGTCGCCCCGGCAACAGGACGGTTGGTATTGGCGAACTTCCCGCCGTTTTTCTGTTTCCATTCCCACACCTGAGGCGGGATATAGGTTGGATCAGCCATAACAATGCTCCTTTGTATTTTCTGCCGGATTGAAGTGATCAGTTATCCAATCTACCTTCCGGTGCATAAAATACAAACTGAATTCTTTTGCTGATCGTTATCAGGATCTCAGGGGGAGGATTCCGGTGGCTTACAGAGAAGCGTATTTTTACTTTCGCCCAAACGCAAAAAAGCCACCCAATGGGTGGCTTCTTCACTTAATAATAACCTGGCGGTTCCCTACTCTCA
>NZ_JAVBIN010000040.1:0-317 GCF_032989665.1 Morganella sp. BCCO 40_0007
GTCCTTCATCGCCTCTGACTGCCTAGGCATCCACCGTGTACGCTTATTCGCTTAACCTCACAACCCGAAGGTGTTTCGACTGAGTGTTTCTGTGGGGTTATGGCTGCGCGCCCCTCATTTCTTTGTCGGGCGGTGCTCGCAATGCTCACATACTGATGTATGCTCCGCTTGCTGTGCTCCGTCCTTCGCGAACTGAGGACTGCTCGCTCATAACTCACGCAAAAACGTCTTCACATTTTCGTGTTGCTTGGCTGAGAGACTCATCAATATTACCTCGGTGATAATATTGATTGTTTCAATTTTTCAGCTTGTTCCGG
>NZ_JAVBIN010000041.1:0-311 GCF_032989665.1 Morganella sp. BCCO 40_0007
TTTAACAATCCGGAACAAGCTGAAAAATTGAAACAATCAATATTATCACCGAGGTAATATTGATGAGTCTCTCAGCCGAACAACTTTGAAAGTACTCACTTTCGAGGGGAAGCGAGCTAAATAATTTCGCGAAGGCCGGCGCACAGCAAGCGGAGCATACTCAGGTATGTGAGCATTGCGAGCACCGCCCGACAAAGAAATTATGACGCGCAGCGACCCGTACAGAAAGACACTTTCGGGTTGTGAGGTTAAGCGAATAAGCGTACACGGTGGATGCCTAGGCAGTCAGAGGCGATGAAGGACGTGCTAAT
>NZ_JAVBIN010000042.1:0-330 GCF_032989665.1 Morganella sp. BCCO 40_0007
ATACCAAACAGCCGTTTAAAATCTTGACGGTAAATGTGAAACCGGTCTCAAATCCTGCCGCTTTCAGCCAGTGCCCTGTTAAGGTAATGGCGGGCTGCTGTTTTTACCCTTCGGGGCATAGCTGACCGTGTAAAATCGTTCTGTTTTCAGGGCTTTATTTACCGTGCCGCCTGAAATGCCAGAGGGGATATCCATCTGTATATGGACCCGCTACCCAGCTGGTCTGGGATGAGCAGGGGGATTGTCTTCAGCAGACGGATCCGTCCGGCAGTATCACCCGTTACCGCTATAATGCGCGCGGGCAGCTGACCCGTTATACCGACTGCTGAC